>JADFRS010000008.1 GCA_022561145.1 Gemmatimonadota bacterium | reverse complement strand
CAACATGCCGAACATCGATCCGGAGACCGCTTTCGACGCCAGCAACGTGCAAGGCATCGAGTTCGGGCAGTTCCCGTCCGCCAGAAGCCTCGGCTTCTCCATCTCCATCCAGCCGTGAGCCAGGAGACAATCATGAACAGAGCCATGCTAACCAAGCGGGTACTGGTCGCCGGTCTCGTGCTGGTGATGAGCGCTTGTGACGAAGGATTGACCGAGATCAACCTGAACCCCAACGCGCCGACCGACGTCGGCGCACAGTTCCTGCTGTCTCACACGGCCATCTGGCCACAGCACGCAGTCCAGCTCCAGTACCCGGACGAGGAAGAGGGAATCGTCCGTGCCAGCCGCATGCAGGCGTATTGGGACGGCTACTACGCGGGTTCCCTCGCCGACATCCAGATGGTAATCGACAAAGGCCGGGAGATCGGAAACGCCAACATCGAGGGCGTAGGCATGATCTGGAAGAGTTGGATCTTCCACATCGCGACGGACCTGTGGGGCGACCTACCGTACTCCGAAGCACTAGCGGGGGCGGACGGAGTCACCACGCCGGCGTACGATACGCAACAGCAGGTCTATGCCGGTCTCCTGCAGACGCTCGGGGGCGGAGCGGCCATGTTGTCCAGTGGATCCTCCGTTTTCGGATCCGGTGACGTCCTGTACGGGGACGACATGGAGAAGTGGCGCAGGTTCGGCAACTCGCTGCGCATGCGTCTCGCGATGCGGATGTCCGAAGTCGACGCGGCCACAGCCCGATCCGAGTTCGTGGCGGCATACAACGCCGGCGGCTTCCTGAGCAACGACGACAACGCGATGCTCTCTTGGCCGGGTTCGCCCTACCGCAATCCTCTCTTCGAGGATTGGCAGGGACGTGACGACCACGGCATCAGTGCCACCATGGTGGACACGCTGAAGTCGATGGCCGACCCGCGCCTCGCGCTGTACGCGGAACCGGCTACGGAGGACGGCGAGTACCGCGGTCTCCAGAACGGTGACATCACGCCGGAGCTGTCGCTGGCTTGGTACTCACGCATCGGTAACCACTGGCGCTCCGGCGGGGCCGCGACGCCCACCGCGGTGATGACGTATTCCGAGGTGATGCTGCTGGCGGCTGAGGCCGCGCACCGCGGGTGGATCGCGGGAGACCCGGCCACGCTCTATGCCGACGGCATCCGCGCCAACATGACGCAGTACAGTGCGGCCAACTCGCCGACGACCGTGGAGATCGACGCCTACCTGGCACAACCCGTGGTCGCATACGACGCCGCGACCGGTCTCGAGCAGATCCAGCTTCAGCAGTGGATCGGGCTCTTCATGAACGGAAGCGAGGCGTGGGCCCACGTGCGCCGGACCGGCGTTCCAGCCCTGCAGGCGGGTCCCGATCTGACGCTGAGCAGGATCCCGGTGCGGTTCAAGTATCCGGACCTGGAACAGTCGCTGAACGCGGCCAACCTCGCCGCTGCGGTCTCCAGGCAGGGCGGTGGCCTCGACCTCGTGACTCCTGTGTGGTGGCAGATCAACTGACGCCGACCACCAATGCGCCAAGGCGCACGAAGCCCCCCGGAGCCTCGCTCCGGGGGGCTTCTTCTGATCTATCCCGATCGCATGAAGACGAGAATCAGACCGTGCGCGTGGGTTCCGTCGACGTATACGTGCGGATTCACCACGCCCTGGAAGGTCACTGCGCTCCGCAGGGTCACGACTGGGCACCCCCCCGAGTTCCGCCGTAACCGGAAGTTCGGCACTTTGCCCTCCATCGCCACGAGCACCGAGCCTGGGCCGTCTTCGAGCGCCCTGCCTGTAAGCACGAAGCCGCCACGCTCGTGGCTGACGCCGTTGCAGTTCGTGGCGCTCTCTCCCTTACGGAGCGGCCCGCACGCGGCAACGAGGATCACGGCCCCGACGAGTCCTGCTGCGGCCAAGCGACGTGTTTTCACGCGAACGACTTTCGCGCTCAAGGGAGTCCCGGCGTGGTCACCACCTGGATCACTCCACGAGCGTGGCCCACGCCCCACCGTGCCGTAGCTACGGCCGCGCTGATGAATCGAATCGAGTCGATGGTGTCCACGCTGAGCCCGATAAGGGCACCCTTAGTGCGATGTGTCGGAGAGTATCAGATAGGACAGGCCGTGTGTCGGTCCCACGACCAGCGTGTAGCTGTCGCCCGGATACATCCAACTGCCGTGACCCCGAATCACATGATCGAACCGGGCACCGACGGCGTGCACCTCGAAAGCCGGGGCCGCGAGCACGCCGCACACCTCGAGGCTCTCAGAGGCAAACCCCTCGACGATCCCCAACCGACGCCTGGGTGACTCGAGGTAGACGACCACATTCTCGAGAGTTTGGTTCTCGACCAGGACCACGGGACATGGGAGCGGGTCTCGCCGGCTGGCCGGCGCCGTGGCGCAACCCGCCAGGAGAATCCACGTCCACACACGGATCCACCACTTCCGTGCCCACCGCCTCGTAGCCAGATCAACTCTGCCAGCTTCGTCATCGTGACCGCCCCGGCTATCGCCCTCAGAAAGAGCCCGCTCGAGTCTTATCATCCGGGTACAACCTTGGTCGTCCATCGAATCACCTCCGTCACGGGGCTGCGCCTGCCACTTCCGGTAGTGCGCCCGGGACCTCAGCCAGCGAGACTGGGCCGACATTAGCCACCTCGGTGGCAGCTGCCTGAAGAAAGTGAGATCGCCGCGACTCAGTTAGCGGGAGTAGGATGAACCGTCCGTGGGGAAATTCACTCCTCCGCCACCCTGTCGACTGCCGTCGCACCCGCGCCGATGGTCGGTAGCTTCATCGCCATTCCTTCCCCCTGCAGAGGGTCGGTTTGTATGTACAGCCTCACGGCTGCTGGCCCATTGAGAAGCTATGGGTGGCCCGTTCCGTCGGATGTCGGGAGGAAAATGGACCGGTCGGTGGGGAAACTCCCCACGGGCCCGCCGATGGCCACCGGCGGCGTCCTCGACAAGCGGGCGGAACTCAACTCTCCATTCGACGCGCTGGACGCCGAGTGGAACCCGGAGCTGCCTACCCGCCCCGTGCCACCTTCACCGCGAAGTAGACCAGCAGCAATGCGAAGAGCGCGTTCGCTCGCGCCAACCAGGCTGCTCTCATCCGGAGCGAGCGCGCCTCTTCGGAGCCCGCTCTGGCGCGCCCGGCGGCTGGCCCGAGCCAAAAGTCATGCACGCCCTGCACAGTGAGCATCATCGCCACGAGGCCGAACTTCCAGGCCAGCGCAGAACCGAGCGCGCTGCCCCAAAACCCTGGCGTTCCCCAAAACGCGCCACCCCACCAACCGCGCAAGTGCAATTGGCCGACACCAGTGGCGAGCAGCACGGCGATACACACCCATCCCACGGTCCGAAGCCTCCGGCCCAGAGACCCGAAGAGGCTCGCCCTCAGCGCATCGTCCTCGATGTCGCGCAAGATCGGCGCGATGAGCGCGAAGAAGAGCATGCCACCGAGCCACACGAGCGTGGCGAGCACGTGCAGAGTCACGGTCAGGAAGTAGGCTGTCGTCACGACGGCCCCTATCGCGGTGTTCGAAGAGACCGGGCTCTCAGGCCCCGTACGTCCTGTCCACTTCCGCTCGAATGGCCCCTAGCGACGCACCCTCCCTGGTCATCTCATGCGCGATCTCGGCCTCAGACATGCACACGTCGCACCCGGCCGCGTGATCGCTCGCGAAGCAGTCCAACAGCGAATAGTGGCCCGAGTGCTCGGAGCAGCGACAGTAGCAGTAGAGTCCATCGAGGACTCCGGGGACCGCGGCCGCCATCTGGTACGCCTGCCGCGCCCTTGCTTGGCCGGCATATCGCGCGTCGGGCACGACATGCGATGCCATCTCGACGACTCGCGGAGTGGGATGTAGGGCACCGCCTCGCCCTACTTGGCTGATGACCGCCAGCACAAGCAATGCTGCCCCAGCGCTCGCGACCAGAATCCACGCGGGGTGCCGGCTGCGGCCGGGTCCTCCGCGGCCACGAGAGTCTCTGTTGCGTGCCCAACGTCGATTCTCCGCGCGACTCATGGGTCTTGCTCCTCTAGAAGGCTTGACCCGACCAAGCTTCAGAGGAAGTGTCCCAGGATCAAGGCCAGGGCGAACCAGGCAAGGATGAAGGCCGCGAAGGCGACGGGGGCCAAGATGGCAACAAGGGCTGCGGCCACGGCCTGTCGCAGAAGTTCCAACCCTGCCATCGGATGATGGTGTATGGCGGACACATCAAGCCTCCTTGGGCAAGGAGATCCTGTCAAAGATCGAGGGTAGGGGCAGACTCGGGCGAGCGGGAGCTACCCGCGAGCTAGCGTAGGGAGTTTTCCCCGCAGCGATCCCAGGCAATGTCGCGCTGGGTCGCTGGGGGAAGGCGTGGCGGCCGTTGACGAGCTATTGTCTCAGCAGGGATCCAACCCACCTGTGTCGACCGGACTCATGCAGTTCCGCAGCGTATTCATCGCGGTTTTTCTCGGTACGTCGCTAATCCTGGCGGCGGTGCTGATCAACCGAGCCCGTCCTGCCGTGGAGACGGGCCAGCCGTCCGCCGACTTCGTGCGGGCCACCGGACGATGCGCTTCGTGCCACATGCAAGAGACTGGCGGGATCGTGCATCAGTTCGAGCGTAGCGTACACGCGGGGCGAGGCGTGACGTGTCTCGACTGCCACCAGGTGCTCGACCGTCAGGAACCGCTCGACCATCGGGGCTTCACGATCACCGTAATGCCTACGTCGCAGAACTGCGCGGCGTGTCACGCGACTCAGTACGACCAGTTCTTGCGCAGCCGACACGCTGCACCGGCATGGGCAGCGGTACTTGGGAGCACCGGCTTCAGCGAGGATGTGATCGCCGCTTCCGAGCTTTTGCATCCGGGGGCGGTCAGACGGGCGCCGAACCCGTTGGCGCTTCTGGAAGGTGCCAGCGCGTCCGAGGTGGGCTGTCAGGGGTGTCATGACATCGGCCGGCCGAACCTCGACGGATCCGTCGGGAAGTGTACCGAGTGCCACTCCGCACACTCCGCGTCGGTTTCGCTGGCCCGGGAGCCCGCCACCTGCGGTCAGTGCCACATGGGTCCGGACCACTCCCAGCTGGAGATCTACAACGAGTCCAAGCATGGGGTGCTCTTCAACTCGCAACGCGCGTCACAGAACCTGCACGCCGACCCGAGGACGCTCTCCACGGCGGACATGTCCGTCCCGACCTGCGCGACCTGCCATATGAGCGGGCTCGACGGCATGGGGTTCACGCACGACGTGACCGAGCGACTTTCGTGGTGGCTCTTCGCCCCGATCTCAGAGCGGCGCCCGACCTACCTGCAAGGCCAGGCGGAAATGAAGACGCTGTGTCAGAAATGTCACACAGCCCCGCGCGTGGAGGCCTTCTACGAGGCCGCCGAGACCGTCGTCACTTCCACCAATGAGAAGGTGCAGGCGGCGATGGACCTGATGGCGGAGCTGGCGGACGAGGGCCTCATCACGGCCGAGCCGTTCGACGCCTCCATCGACTTCGTCTTCTTCGACCTCTGGCACTACTACGGACGCACGGCCAAGCACGGCGCGTTCATGGGCGGTGCGGACTTCGTGCAGTGGCATGGGAACTACGAGCTTCTGGCCAAGATGGTGGAGATGGAGGAGCTTGCCGCGGAGATGAGAGGACTGCGTTGATCGCGCGGAAGCGCCTCAGAGAGGCCGATGTGCTTCTCGAGATCTTCATCTTCGCCAACTTCGCGTTCCTGAGCCTCGACATCTACGTGGCTCACTCGATCAACCGGTTCCGGCACTGGGCGGAGTGGATTCCGTTCTGGTTTTCGATCGCGGCGGGGCTTGCGCTGCTGCCTGGTGTGATACGTAGCCTGAGGCGGGGAGTGGACTGGGAGCCGCCCCGGGTCGGGTCGGCGGTGGGAACACTCGCGATCCTCGTCGGCATCGCCGGCATGTTCTGGCACCTCGACAGCCACTTCTTCTCGAATCAGACGATTCGGAACCTCGTGTACGCCGCGCCGTTCGCCGCGCCGCTGGCGTACTCGGGGCTCGGGTTCCTGCTACTTGCGAACCGGATGCTGGAGCGTCGCTCGCTCGCGTGGGCCCAGTGGGTGCTCTTCCTGGCGCTGGGCGGATTCGTAGGCAACTTCGTCCTGTCGGTGCTCGACCACGCGCAGAACGGGTTCTTCGTCACTTTGGAGTGGATTCCCGTCGCGGCAAGCGCGCTCGCGATCGGTACGATGGCCGTCGCCTTGGCGAAGCCCCACGACCGGGGGTACCTGCGCTTTGTCGGGCTGGTTCTGGCGCTTGAGATCGTCGTCGGGGTTGTCGGCTTCGGACTCCACCTCACGGCGAACCTCCAGGGACCCGGCGGCATGCGGGAGAACTTTCTCTACGGGGCACCGATATTCTCCCCGCTCCTCTTCCCCAACCTGGCGCTACTCGCCGGCATAGCCGTGTTGGTGCTGACCGAGTCGGGCCATCGACCCGTCGATTCATAGGTGCCCCGCCTGCGGGACGTCCCGTCAGCCCTCTGATGGCGCGGCCAACTGCTCGCCGATGGTCGGGTGGGCGTGCCACAGATAGTAACCCATGCCGGCTGCTGCGATGAAGTTTCCGACGGCCACATTGATCCAGGCCAGCTCGGCCAGGAGAGGCGCGAAGACCAGGCCCACCGCTGCGTAGAACGCAAACTCGAAGATCAGAAAGAACTCGACGACCAGCCAAAGGACGTGGAGCGACTTTTCGGCTTCGTGCGCGAGGACCGAGGCGACCACCCCGACCGCGAAGAACGCGAGCAGGTGGAACGCGGTGTAGGCCCCAACGGACTGGATGCTGATCACCACCAAGTCAGGATCTCTGAGGCCGATGGTCGCCGCCGACCCGAGAATGGCCGGCGTGTAGAAGGGGTGGCCCGCAACCACGTCGACCAACAGAAACCAGAACGCCACCGCGGCGGCTCCGATCAGGCCAGTGATGAGTCCTTCCCACAGTAGTATGTCGAGGTCGGGGCATGTCGGCTCTCCCTAACGAGGATTCAACCCCCTCGAGAGGGGGTCAGCATGGGATTTCAGCACCTTTCCGGGCGTAGAACCACCAGTTCACACCGAGGCAACTCACGTAATACGCGGCGAACCCGTAGAGGCCGTACTCCGGGGTTCCCGCTTCGATCTGCCCGCCGAAAATCCGTGGGATCAGGAAAGCTCCGTATGCGGCCACCGCAGAGGTCCAGCCCAGCACGGGGCCAGCCATCGAGGGCTTGAAGATGATCGGCACCATCCGGAACGTAGACCCGTTGCCGATGCCTGTGGTCACGAACAGCAGCATGAACAGCCAGAAGAACGGCCACCAGTATACTTCGGGAGCCGCTGCGGCACCCGCGGCTTTCACGTAGTAGGCCACTCCGAGCGCCGCGCCGATCATCACGATCGTGTCCCAGTGGGTGACGCGCGCGCCGCCGAGCTTGTCGGAGATCCAGCCCCCGAACGGCCTGACCAGCGATCCCACCAAAGGACCGAGCCACGCGTACCGAAGCGGATTCGGCGCGTTCGGGTTGAGCGTCCCGTCCTGTAGTGTGCCGAAGACGTCCTGGATGAGCTTGGGGAACGCTGCCGAGTAGCCGATGAAGGAGCCGAAGGTCATGACGTAGAGCCACGTCATGACCCAAGTGTGCCTCTCCTTGAAGATCGCGAACTGCCCTGTCAAATTGTCTCTTACGGCCCTTGGGCTCAAGTAACGCATGAGCAGCAGGGTCATGCCGATCGTAAGCCCGAGGACCAGGAAAACCTTGAGCAGGTCTGGCAGTCCTAGATCGACGCCCAGGAGCAGCCACACACCGAAGGCGGCTCCGCCGAAGCCCATCAACTCCAGCCAAAGCACCTTTCCGATCGCTATCGGTGCCGTGCCGACCGAGTGCAGGTTGTTCATGAATGCGAACGCGAGGACTGTCAGAACCACCAAGGCCGGTACCCAGACCAGGCCGGCGTTCTGGATCCACACGAGGGCGCCCCCGAGGCTGTCCGGGAGTTGGCTCGGATCGCCGCTGAACGCACCCAACACGGCGAAGCCCATGACCCAGGGTAGAAGCACCTGCATGATGCTCACGCCCACGTTGCCTAGACCGGCGTTGAGGCCGAGCGACAGACCCTGCATCCGCTTGGGAAAGAAAAAACTGATATTGGACATGGACGAGGCGAAGGCGCCTCCGCCAATACCGCTCAGAACCGCCAACACGACGAAGGACATATAACTCGTGGTGGGATCCTGAAGTGCTAGGCCGACACCCAGAGTGGGGATGATCATGAGAGCCGTGGTGACACCGATGACGTTGCGGCCGCCCCCGATGGCGATCATGAACGAGTTGGGGATCCGAAGCGTCGCTCCCGCCAAGCCGGCAACGGCGGGCAGCGTATAGAGCTCAGTTGTTGAGAATGGGAAACCCAGCGACCCCATCTGGACGATGATGATCGACCAGAAGAGCCAGACCGCGAACGCCAGGAGGAGACACGGAATGGAGATAATGAGATTCAGGAACGCGGTCTTCCTACCCGTCTTGGCCCAGAAGCTCGCATCCTCGACGTTCCAGTCCGACAGTCCCCCGGGAGTTTCCCGGGATTCTGTGTTCTCTTGATCTACACCAACGGCCTCCACGTTTTGGCCTCCTAGATCTGGCGTGAGATGCGGCGGACGACGAGGCTCAGCCACACGAGGCAGGCGACCGTGACCAGGAACAGGAACATCCAGGTCGTGGTCCAGAGGCCTAGCGAGTCGAGTAACGATCCGAAGATGATGGGGCAGACGAAGCCCCCGAGTCCTCCCAAGACGCCGACGATGCCGCCTACGACGCCTACATCGTCGGGGAAATAGTCCGGGATGTACTTGTAGACGGCTGCCTTTCCGACCCCCATGGCGATGCCGATGATGAACACGAGTAGCGTGAAGATCCCCACGTTCGCCTGGAAGTAGATGTGGGTCATGCCGTCGGCGAGCAGTTGCCGCCGCACGACCTCGTCGCCTACTTCGACCTGCGGCTCCTGCCAGCTCTTGACCACCGGCCAGGGCAGGAAACCCTCTCTGGGTTGATCGGGCGGCTCTGAGATGACCGCATAGGTGCGATCCTCGACCGTGATCATGGTCGGCGTGACTTCCGTGACGGTCCCGGCGCTACGGGCCATCACTCCGCGCCCCGGAGACTCGATGTCCATCTTGGGAAAGATCAGCAGGAAACAGCAGATCCCCACCACGCTCAGCACCGAGTAGAGCACGCGCCGCGCCCCGAACAGGTCGGAAAACCACCCGCCCAGGGCCCGGATCAGGCCCGACGGCAGCGAGAAGATGGACGTCATCAGTCCGGCCGTGACCAGAGGCATGGCGTACACGTTCACATAGTACGGAACCAGCCACTGGGCGAGCGCTACGAAGCCGCCGAAGACCAAGAAGTAATAGAGCCCGAAGCGCCACACCCTCATGTGCGCCAATGGGGCAAGCATCTTCTTGATGGTCTTGGTATCGGCGCCCTCGGCCGTCTTGTTCTTCGTGCCCAGGAAGAACAGAACGGCCATGACGACGAGCGCAGCGGCATAGTACACAGGCAGCGAACGCCAGCCGTCGAGGTTGGCGCCGTTGTCCGTGAGCCTGTTGAGCAACGTCGGCGCACCCATTACGGTGAGAGCCGCGCCCGCGTTGCCGGCTCCGAAGATGCCCAGAGCGGTGCCCTGGTGTTCTCTCGAGTACCAGACCGAGGTGAACGCGATGCCGACAGCGAAGGATCCGCCGGTCAATCCGAATCCCAGGCTCAGCAGCATGAACTCCCGGTAGGAGTCGGCGTGGCCCAGGAAGAACATGGGGACGGCCGCCGCCAGCATGAGCAGCGTGTAGACGGGTCGGCCGCCGAACCTGTCCGTGGCCATTCCGAGCGGAAGCCGCACAAGGGAACCCGTAAGTACTGGGATACCGATGAGCCAGCCCATCTGGCCGGCCGACCAATCGAAGACTCGGTTCTCGACCAGGAAGGTCACGAGGACGCCGTTCAGCATCCAAGCGGCAAAGCAGACCGTGAAGGCGAGCGTATTGAGCGCGAGAATGGTATGCGCTCTTCCGAGCTCCTTGGTCAACTCGACTCCGATTGAAGTGTGGCCCGAGTACCCCGCCTAGTGGGTGACGCGGATCAGTTCGCTTTCGGCCGGGCAGCGCTCCATGCCGTGCTCGGATCGCGAATCGCCTTCCTATCCCAGTTCCAAATGACTTGTTGATACGGCCGGACGAGATAGTTGAGCGGCGCTACGATCACGTGTGCGAGGCGCGTGAAGGGCACCATGAAGACGAGTGCGAACGCCCCGACGATATGGAGCTTGATGACCCATGGCAGAGCGAATACGGCCGACGGATCCGGCGAGAACCTCACCAACGACCACAGGTAAGGGGATAGGTCGGCTGCAAACCAGGACGACCCCCAACGGAATCCCAACGCGATCCAGACCCCGAGGATCACCTGGGCGAGGAGAAGCAGCTCGATGCCGATGTCCATGGGGGTGGTCACGGCCCGTATGCGGGGATTGGTGAACCGGCGGTACATCAGCGCCGCGAGTCCGATCAACACGGTGAGCCCGAATACGAACGCCGTGCCTTCGAGGATGATGAGGCGCAGGGGCTGACTATTCCACGCGAGCGTCGCCTGGGGGAGCATGAATGCCACGAGATGCCCGAGGAAAACCACAAGAATGCCGATGTGGAACGGGATCGTGCCCCAAAAGAGCATCTTCCCCTCGAGAAACTGGGAGGAGAGGGACGTAACCGTGAAGCCCTTCCGCTTCCACCGATAGAGGACGCCGACCACGAACGTGATCACGGCCACGTAGGGAAACGCCACGAAAAGAAACGTATCGAGCGCGGTCATAGCATTCTCCCCGACTTGGTCGGCTTACCGCGCGATGCTTCGATTTCCAGTTCACGCCCGACGGACCGCAAGAAGTCGTTGTTATGTTCGGGCGGTGTCCACTCGCCCAGGCCGAAGTCATCGCGCAGAACTTCAAGGACGGCCGTGAGTGGCTCGCGGAACATGGTTCCGCGCTCGGCCGACGAGACGATCAGTGTCTTGAAGTGCTTCTGGTAAAGGCCGTTACGTGCGTCGATCCGGCGCTCGCCGAACTCGGAGATCATCATCTGAATTGCCGGATGCAGAATCTCTTCGACGAACTCGCGGGCCAGGTCTCGGTCCTCCCAACGCGCGACCAGGCGGAGCACATTGGGGAGGTGGTCGGACAGTTCGGTGCCTGGGTCGATTCCGACTAGGGCGAGCTCGCGGTTCAGGTTCACCAACAATTCGCCGCGCTTGTAATCGTCACCAAACATGACGTAGCCCACGCCGAGCGTGGTGATGGCCTGGACGTCGAAGGAGCGTGTGAAGATCTCCTGGACTTCGTCCAGTTGCTCCGGGGTGAATGGACCTCCTTCGCTCGGCAATACCTGAGCGAGGACCGCGATCTCAGCGGCCGCGAGAACGTACCGGCCGGCGAGCGCGTCATAGGTGCCTTGAACCCACGTCGGGTAGTCGAGTTGGGGATAGTCGAAGAGCACGGCGAGGTGCTCGTAGTGGGTGAATGGATGCATGGTCAGGCCCCCCTCACGGCGGAGCCGACTTTGAATCCGAAGCCGGTGTTGCCCTTCACGTCACCGGTGAACTCGATCATCTCGATGGCCTGTTCTCGATGGGCGGCCGGAATCACGAAGCGGTCGTCGAACTTGGCCAAGGAAGTCAGATAATAGATTTCGTCGGCGAGTAAGGGTGTGAGGTTGGTATCGGCGAGCGCCGCATCCACCGTCTCCTTGGCCACGTCGCCGACCGTGACGAGGCGCCGGTGGAGGCGCACGGCCATCAGCTTCTTCAGGCGGTCCGCCACGGCTGTGGTATCCCCGGCGCTGAACAGACTGGCCATGTACTCGAGGGGGAATCGGGCGTCGTCGATCGTGCCGAAGAGCTCCTTCGTGGTGGTGTCGTAGAGCCAGCTGTCGGGCCAGTGCTTCGCGATGTCATGAAGCTCGCCGGCCCGTTCGCTGTGGTCAGCCTCGGAAACGGTCGCCACCACCGGCAGGAGCGGCGGCACATAGAAGAGCATCGGTAGCGTGCGGAATTCCGGATGCAGAGGCAGCGCCATGTTCCAGATCTTCACAAACTTGTAGGTCGGCGACTTCTGCGCTGAGTCGATGGTCGAGTCCGCCACGCCGTTCGCCATCGCCGCGGCAACGACCTCCGGATCGAACGGGTCGAGGATCATGTCCATCTGGCGCTGCACGACATCGGCCTCGTCCGCCGAGGCGACGGCCTCGATCTGGTCGGCGTCGTAAAGCATCACGCCCAAATAGCGGATGCGCCCGACGCACGAGTGCATGCACACTGGTGCGAGGCCCGACTCGATGCGCGGGTAGCACAGGATGCACTTCTCCGACTTCCCGGTATTCCAGTTGTAGTAGGTCTTCTTGTAGGGGCAGGCGGTCACACACATGCGCCAGCCTCGGCACACATCCTGGTTGATCAGGACCACGCCGTCTTCACCGCGTTTGTAGATCGCGCCGGACGGGCACGAGGCCACGCACGCCGGGTTCAGGCAGTGATTGCAGATGCGTGGCAGGTAGAAGAATGCCATGCGCTCGAGCTCGAACATGGCCTCCTGCTCAGCGTCCGTGAGGTTGGCGAAGTTGGGATCGTTCCGCGCGTAGTCGGGCGACCCGCTCAGGTCGTCGTCCCAGTTCGGACCCATCTTGATGTCCATCGGCTCGCCCGTGATCATCGAAATCGGGCGCGCGGTGGGCTGGTCGTCGCCGGCCGAGGACTCGATCAGGTCGAGGTATTTGAAGGTGAAGGGCTCGTAGTAGTCGTCGATTACCGGCATGTGGGGATTGTGGAAGATGTTGGTGAGACTCTTCGGCTTGCCGGCCCCCTTCAGCCGGATGCCTTCACCATCCTTCTCCCAACCACCCTTGTAGATATCCTGATCTTCCCACTTGCCCGGGTATCCGGTTCCGGGCTTGGTCTCGACGTTGTTCCACCACATGTATTCGGCGCCCTTGCGGTCGGTCCAAAGGTTCTTGCAGGCGACCGAACACGTGTGGCACCCGATGCACTTATCGAGGTGAAATACCATCGAGATTTGTGAACGAACATCCATGTCAGCGCTCCCGTCCCTGGCGCGAGTCTCTGATCATCAGAACACCACCTTGTCCATGCGTTTCACGACGACATGCGTGTCGCGGTTGGGAGCGATCGGCCCCCAGTAGTTGAATCCGTACGAGAATTGTCCGTAGCCACCGGCGAGGAAATTCGGTTTGAGGTGGATCCGGGTGAAGCTGTTGTGGCCCCCTGCCCTCTTGTTTCCGCGGGTTGGGGACTTCGGAATTCCGATCGTGCGTTCCGGTACGTGGTAGACGATGCACACGCCCTTCGGAATGCGCGCACTCACGCAGGCACGGGCCGCATAGACACCGTGATCGTTGAAGACCTCGACCCAGTCGTTGTCCTGGATGCCGAGCTCCCTGGCGTCCACCTCGCTCATCCACACCGGCTCGCAGCCCCTCGACAGGGTCAGCATGCGAGGGTTGTCCATGTAGGTGGAGTGGATGTGCCACTTTCCGTGCGGCGTGAGGCAATTGAGTATGCGGGCCTCGCCGTCCTTCAATGTCTGCTTGAGGTCGCCGTAGGCTTCGGGCTTGGGTGACGGCTTGTAGGTCGGGAGATTCTCGCCGTACGCCAGGTACATCTCGTGGTCGAGGTAGAAATGCTGTCTCCCCGTGAGCGTGCGCCACGGCACCAGTTGCTCGACGTTGTAGGTGTAGGCCGCGTACGCCCGACCGTCGTTCATCAAGCCTGACCAGAGGGGCGAGGTGTTGTACCGGCGCGGTTGGGCTTGCAGATCCGCGTAATTGATCCGGACGTCCGCGCTGCCGGCGCCCAGGTGGGCCAGGTCCAGGCCCGTTTTCTTTTCGGCGTTCTCGTAGGCGCGCACGTTGAGCACGCCGTTGGTGAGCGTCGAAAGGTGCAGCACGGCGTCGGCGGCCCACACGTCTTCCTTGAGCGAAGGGAGCACGCTGCCGTTGTTGCGCTCCACCGGGAAGTGGTTGGACTCGATCATCTCGTCGAAGGCGTCGGCGCAGTCGTAATGGTTGCCGTGAGCGCCCAGGCCGGTCGTGCGGATGCGATCGCCCAGCGTGATGAACTTCTCGTAGATCTTCGTATAGTCCCGGTCCACGACCTCGATGCCGTGCATCGTCTTCCCGGGGATAGCCTCGCACTCGTCCAGGTACCAGTCCTTGATTTTCGGCTGTGCGATCTCACCCTCGGAGTCGTGCGCGATGGGCACCGAGATGATGTCTTTCTGAACCTCCGGGAAGTACTCGGCCGCCGCCTCGCTCGTGGCCTTGGCGATGTCGCGGAAGATGTTCCAGTCCGTCTTGGACTCCCACACGGGCGCGATTGCGGCCGACAGCGGATGGAGGAACGAGTGGAGGTCGGTGCTGTTCAGGTCGGCCTTCTCGTACCACGACGCGGCCGGTAGCACGATGTCGCTGTAGAGGGCCGACGAGTCCATCCGGAAGTTGAGGTCGATGATGAGGTCCATCTTCCCGACGGGTGCGACATCGTGCCACTTCACTTCGGTGGGGCGTTCCTCGGATTCCTCGGCGATCGAGTTGTGGTGGGTACCGAGGTAGTGCTTGAGGGCGTACTCGTGGCCCTTCATGCTCCCCATGATCGCGTTACCGCGCCAGATGTACCACACGCGGGGGAAGCTGGTCTCGGCCTCCGGGTCGCTTACGGCATAGTTGAGCGTCTTGGCCTTGAGTTTCTCCAGCACGTACTTCTTGACCGCGTCATCGTCGGCAGCGCCGCTCTCCACGGCTTCCTTGCCCA
Source organism: Gemmatimonadota bacterium (assembly GCA_022561145.1). Classification (GTDB taxonomy): domain Bacteria; phylum Gemmatimonadota; class Gemmatimonadetes; order Longimicrobiales; family Gaopeijiaceae; genus JACZXQ01. The sequence continues at coordinate 35,011 of JADFRS010000008.1, read as the reverse complement.
ACTCGAGACTGTTTTGGTCGAACTGTGGGTAGAACGGCATCCATCCCATGCGCACCGACTTGTAGATCTGGTCGGCGGTGTGCTGTCTCGTGAGATCGTTGTCTGGGACGGTGTTGTAACGTGAGAACTGGCCGTCATAGCGATACTGGCACGTATTCATGTAGTGCCAGATGGGCGCCTGTTGGAGGCGGATGGCACCGTGCCAGTCCTTTCCGAATGCGATAGCACCCCACGAGTCCGATGGGGCCAGCTTTTCCTGGCCCACGTAGTGGTTGAGGCCTCCACCGTTCTTGCCGACACACCCCGTGAGCATCAGGGCCATGGCGCCCGCTCGGTATATCAGGTTGGAGTGGTACCAGTGGTTGATGCCCGCGCCGATGATGATCATGCACTTGCCGCCGGTGGCATCGGCTGTGTTGGCCCACTCCCGAGCGAACTGGATCACCGTGCTGGCGGCGACCCCCGTGAAGATTTCCTGCCAGGCGGGCGTGTACGCTGCGGCCCTGTCGGTGTAGTCGGCCGGGTAGTCGCCGGCCAACCCGCGAGACACTCCGTACTGGGCCATGGTGAGGTCGTAGACGGTGGTCACCAGGGCCGGTCCGTCTACCGTCTCGATCTCGAGGACCGGAACACCGCGATAGACGTGATTGTCCAATCCGAACTCGGTGAAGGCCGTTTGGGCGACTTTCTCCGAGCGTCCCAACAACGTCAGCACCGGGTCGTACGCTTGATCGTTGGCCGCGTTCTCGGGCTTCATGTTCCAGTTGCCCGGCTTCTCGTCCCAACGAGAGCCTGAACTCCCCTTCGGCACGACGAAGTTTCCGCTCGCCGCGTCGATGTTCACGAACTTCCAATCGCCGTTGGAAATATCGCGGTACTCGGCGATTTCGTTGGCCCGGAGCAGGCGACCCGGCTTGTAGTTGTTTCCATCCTTCTCGAGTTTCACGAGATAAGGGCTGTCCGTGTACTTCTTGACGTAGTCGAGGAAGTACGGGGTCTGCTTCTCGTGGTGGAATTCCTTAAGGATCACGTGCGTGGTAGCCATCCAGAAGGCGCCGTCGCTACCCGCGTGTAGCGGGACCCACTGATCGGCGTATTTGCAGACCTGGCTGAAGTCCGGCGAAAACACCACGGCCTTGGTCCCGTTGTGCCGTGACTCGGCAAAGAAATGGCAGTCCGGCGTGCGCGTCATGTTGAGACAGGCACCCATGTCCGCGATCATCTTCGCGTTGAACCAATCGGCGCTCTCACACACGTCGGTTTGCTCGCCCCAGATCTCAGGGAACGCCGTGGGGAGGTCGCAATACCAGTCGTAGAAGCTGAGGTTGACGCCGCCGAACAGTTGGAGGAACCGGCTGCCGCCCGCGTAACTCAGCATGGACATGGCGGGGATGGGGCTGAAGCCGATCACCCGGTCCGGGCCGTACTTCTGGGCCGTGTAGATGTTGGCGACGGCCATGATCTCCAGGACCTCATCCCAAGACGTGCGGCGGAAACCGCCCTTCCCGCGTGCGGTCTGGTAGGTCTTGCGTGCGGCATCGTCTTCCTGGAGCGCCTTCCACGCGGCCATGGGATCTCCACCCACTTCGCGCTTCTTGGCTCGGTACGCGTCGATCAGCGCACTACGGATCAACGGGTATTTGATGCGCAGCGGGCTGTAGAGATACCACGAATACGAGATCCCGCGTTGGCATCCGCGTGGCTCGTAGGGCGGCAGCTTATCGTCCAGGAGCGGGTAATCGAGCGCCTGTGTCTCCCAGGTGACGATCCCGTCCTTCACGTGGATCTGCCACGAGCATCCGCCCGTGCAATTCACGCCGTGCGTGCTGCGCACGATACGATCATGCTGGAACCGGTTGCGGTAGAACTCTTCCCACTTCCTCGTCTGGGGAGAGACGATGTCTTTTATCCAGCCCATGGTCACACGGCTCCGCTGAGCTTGAGTACGTAGGTTCGATGGTATCGGGTCATATGGAGCTGATTTGGCGGTCGAAGATTTCCTGATTCACCGAGCCTCGCTTCCGGCCGCTCCAGGCCAGGGAGTAGAGGCCGAGCAGAAGAGCGGCGCCGACCACACCAAAGCCGAACAGCTTGATGCCGTAGTCCCTGGGCTGGTGTAGCTCCTGCTCCGCGTCCGCCCGCTCGAGAAAGGCGACCAGGCCCGCGACCTCTTCTTCCGTCAGTGGCCGGTCCTCGTAGGCCTTCTGCATCACCGGGAACGGCGGGCTTCCGATGATGGCCCGGACTCCGGGCCCCCCCAGCCGCGAGAAGACCGTGGTCAGCTCCCTGGCCAGAATCCCACCACCGATGACCGCATCATGGGTCACCTCGTGGCAGCTGTTGCATGTCGGCCCGCCGTTGGCGAGCCGGGTGTGCCCCTGGAAGAGGGCCTGCCCGAGGAGAACCTGCTCCTCTGTGGCCGGGGCTTGTGCTACCGGCGTGCCGCTCGTCTCCCCCGTAGGTGCTTCGTTCGCGCTGGCGATGTAGTCGAGGATGGACTCCGCCTGGGCTCGGGTGGTCCCGAGGTTCGGCATCGGCACGATGTACTCGGCCAGAAGGCGGGTGGCGATGGTGTCGCCTTCGGCGATCATCCGGTCGGGCTCCGTGATGAACGACACCAGCCATTCGTGGTCCCGGCGGTCCTCGACGCCTTGGAGGCCAGGGCCCACCAGCCGGTCGGTTCCGGTGGTGTGGCAGGCGGCACAGGTCGTACGGAAGAGCTCCTCTCCCATCGCCTGACCCTCGAGGGGAGCGCCGTGGGCAGCTGCGAGGACACAGAGCGCGACTGAGATGACTATGGCATCGCGCAAAGACGAACGTTGTGGGTTCACTGCTCTCCATCCTTTGCTCACCGCGACACGACGGAACTGGAAAGGCTCCGCTATAATGCAGGCCTCACGTGATGATCTCTGTGGGGGGAGTGCTGATTACTCTGTCGGGAAGTTCACCACACGGAGGTGAGCCTCTTACGCGGGCCGCGAATCGGTACGAGGGCTCGAATCGAGCGGTGAAGTGCCGAAGGGTCGGGGCCTGGTAAGTGAAGCGGAAGCCGCCGATCGCCTCGCGGCGGTCCCACACCTCGTGGATGACCTCGACCAGATAGTCCACGTGGCTCTGCGTGTAGACGCGGCGCGGCAGGGCCAACCGAACGAGCTCCATGGACGATGCGGTCTCCTTTCCGGTTTCCCAGTCATGCGTGCCGAACATGACGGTGCCGATCTCGACCGACCGCACGCCTCCCTCCAGGTACAGCTCGGCCACCAGCGATTGCCCCGGAAGCTCGAGCGGGTCCAAGTGCGGGAAAAAGGCCGCAGCGTCGATGTAGATGGCGTGTCCGCCGGGAGGCTGGACGATGGGCACGCCGAAGCCGGAGATGTGCTCTCCCAAGTAGCGCACCGAGGCTAGGCGGTACTCCAGGTAATCCTCGTGGAGCACCTCGCGGAGCCCGACGGCCACCGCCTCCAGATCGCGCCCGGCGAGGCCACCGTACGTCGGAAACCCCTCGGTGAGGATGAGCAGGTCCCGCTCATCCCGGGCCAGCTCCTCGTCGTTGGTGGCGAGGAAGCCACCGATGTTGGCCAGTCCGTCTTTCTTGGCCGACATCGTGCATCCGTCGGTGTACCCGAACATCTCGTGCACGATGTCCGGGAGCGGCGCGTCGGCGTAGCCGTGCTCGCGCAGCTTGATCAAGTAGGCGTTCTCCGCGAAGCGGCACGCGTCCACGTAGAAGTCGATGCCGTGCGTGCGACAGACCTCCGACACGGCGCGGATGTTCGCCATGGACACGGGCTGCCCGCCACCCGTGTTGTTCGTGACCGTGATCATGACGAGCGGCACCCGCTCCGGTCCCACTTCGGCGATCAACTCGGACAACGCCTCCACGTCCATGTTGCCCTTGAACGGATGCACGTGCGAAGGAATCAGGCCCTCCGCTATGGGAAGGTCCACCGCCCGCGCCCCCGTCGCCTCGATGTTGGCGCGGGTCGTGTCGAAATGGGTGTTGTTCGGCACCACGTCCCCCGGCTCGCACACCGTGGAGAAGAGAATCCGCTCGGCAGCCCGCCCCTGATGCGTCGGGATGATCTGCTTGAAGCCGAAGATCTCCCGGACGGTGTCGCGGAACCGATAGTACGACGGGCTGCCGGCGTACGATTCGTCGCCCCGCATGATGGCGCCCCACTGCGCCGCGCTCATGGCGGCCGTGCCCGAGTCGGTGAGCAGGTCGATGAGCACGTCATCGGAGTGGAGAAGGAAGACGTTGTAACCCGCCTTCTCGAGCAGGTGCGCCCTTTCCTCACGGGTCGTCATGCGGATCGGCTCGACGACCTTGATGCGGAAGGGCTCGATGATGGTCTTCACGACCTACGCTCCCGCACTCGCCGACGAAGGGGCGAGCTCGACCGTGTCCCCTCGCGCGGATGTTCCCAACCACACCACCACGAGTCCGATCGCTGCGGCGCGCAGAGCGTAGACGAATGCGTCGGGAAGAGCCCAGGCGTCGGCGATGCCCACCGACCCGTACCAGTAGTAGAGGCACAACGCGGACACGGCGAGCAGTCGCAGCATCCACTCCGACGACACATTGCCGACCCACACGATCAACGCGGTGAGCGTGTAGGAGACCGCCATCCACTGGAGCACATGCAGGTACACGGCTCCGGCCTCAGCCAGCGGCACGTCGGTGAGGGTGAAATACCCCCACACGAAGCCGGGGAAGCCCCCCGCGAACACGCCGAACGGGGTAAGCAGCCAGGCCTTGGAGTCCGCCTTCGCGCCCAGGACCTGGCGCACCGCGTCGTTGGGCGTCCGATCCATGCAGCCCACACCGGTGCACATGACGCAAGGCTGACAGCGTGGGTTGCCGAGCCGGATCAGCGGACGCTGCCCGTAGAGCTTCTCCACCGGAAGCACGGGGCAGACGCCGTTGCAGAAGCCCGCCTTGGAGTTGAACACGAACCCGAGCGCGAGTGCCAGGCCCGCCACCACCACGATGACCACGGCCAGGGTCAGCCCGTCCGTGTTGAACACGAAGCGCCGCGCGGGCACCATGACGAAGAACAATCCGATGCCTACGACTTGGGCGGCGGTGGCCAGCGCGCCATCCGTCTTCACCTTGCCCCGGGCGCGCCCGGAGAGTGTGTTCAGGGTCGCGAGCGGGCAGACGTTCCGCCACAACGCCGGACTGATCATGAATACGGCGGGCAAGACTGGGATCACCGCGTTCCAGAGGATGTCGAGCGAAAGCTCGGGTGCCATGACCAGGCCCGTCAGCAGCGCGCCGGTCAGGGCGATGCCCACCCACTGCGCTGTGATCCAGAGGCCCGTTCCCGGCACCGCTTCCACGGAGTTCTCGCCGGGCCCGCCGTGCGGCAAGCGCGTGCTCACGGCGTCACCACGGCGCGGATGGCTTCACCGTTTCGCAGCGTGTCGAGCGCCTGCTCTATGTCGTCCAGCGCGAAGTGGTGCGTGACCAACTCCTTCACCTTCAGCCGCCCCTGCCGCACCAGTTCGATTACGCGCGGATAGTCGATCGGGGGACACCCGAGCGAGCCGAGGACGGACAGCTCTCGGAACATGACCCTGCCCGCGTTGAGCGACATGGTCTCAGGACTGTATCCGACCAGGATCAAACGACCACCGGTTCTGAGACACGAGAGCGCCGTCTCCTGTGTGTCGGCCTTGCCGACGACCTCGAACGCGACGTCGGCCCCACCGCCAGTGAGCCTTCTCACAGCCTTGTCCACGCGCTCCACCTCCAAAGGGTTCACGGTTTCGGCGGCGCCGAAGCGGCGCGCCCACTCGAGCTTTTCCTCGGACAGGTCCACCGCCACGACCCGGCCTCCCTGAGCAATCACCATTTGGATCACGTTGAGGCCGACCCCACCGCACCCGATGACCACGACCTGATCCGACGCGCCCACCTGCGCGCGGTGCACGACCGCGTGAAAGGGGGTGGTCAGGGCATCCGCGATGATGCAGCCCTCCACGAGCGGCACTTCATCGGGAAGCGGAAAGACGTCGCGGGCAGGGGCCACCGTCAGCTCGGCGTATCCCCCATCGGCGTGGTTTCCCAACATGACTCCGTTTTCGCAGATGTTCTCGCGGCGATTGCGGCACGCCGAGCAGGCCCCGCAGGACGTCACGGCGGCCACCAGGACGCGGTCGCCCGGATGAAGGGTGTCCACGCCCTGTCCCAGCTCCGCAACCGTGCCCGAGATTTCGTGCCCCAGGATGATCGGCGGCGGCTTGAAGGTCGGCGTTCCGTTGTCCAGGTAATGCAGGTCGGTGTGACACACCCCGCACGCCGCTACGCGGATGAGAACCTCTCCCGGCCCGGGCCGCGGGTCGGGGACCTCCTCTATGCTCAGGCCCTGTTCGGGGCCACCAAAGACAGCGGCTTTCACCCTGATCTCCTCGTGTATAGGACTCTGAAGAACGTGAGGGCCAACTCGCAGCCCGCGCACTCCTCTCGCAACTCCTCTTCGCTCACCGGATCCGAGAGCACCTCCAGCCCCAGCGACTCGTACAGTTCGATCGCGTCCTGCAGGCGCGGCGGAGACCCGACGAAGCGCCGCTCCCAGCCGTCGCGTGCCAGCTCTGCGTCCCGCCTCGGCCGGTTAACGCGCCCTCCTCCTACGCCGGCGCCGTTGTGCCCAGCGTCCCCCTCATGCCGGGCAATCCGGAACCGGCCACTCACCCTCAGCCACTCGGCCTGCCGGCTGCAAGTCGCTCGTCCGTCCGGTATCCCGGCCGAGCTTCTCCAGGCGGCGCCTGGCCAGCACGCCGGCACCGATGGCTCCCGTGAACTGCGACAGCGGGTCGGTCGGCACGTTGACCGATTCACCGAGCTGCTCCCGCATGACGCGCACCATGGTGGGGAAGCGCATGAGGCCGCCAACCAGGGTGAACTCCGGTTCCATCTGGACGCGCTTCATCAGGCGCACGGAGCGCTCGATCAAGGACTCCATGGCCCCGTGCATGATGTCGGCGGCCTGCGCGCCGTTGCTCACGTGGTTGATGACCTCGGACTCGGCGAACACGGCGCACACGCCGGAGATGGGCACGGACTCCTTCGAGAACTCGACCAGCGGGCCGATCTCCTCGATGGTGTAACCCAGGTAGCGGGCCGTCTTCTCCAAGAAGGCCCCGGTGCCCGCCGCGCACTTGTCGTTCAGGCGGAACGTGTGCACCCGCCCCTCTTCGTCCAGTCGCATGGACTTCATGGTCTGGCCACCGATGTCCAGGACGGTGCGAGTGCCGGGGAAGAAGAAACGCGTTCCCCAGGACTGGGCCGTCAGATCCGTCACCTGGAGGTCGCGGAAGCCCACCTGGTTGCGCCCGTAGCCGGTGCTGGCCACGTAGTCGATCTCTCCGCGGTTGGTGCCTGCGGCCCTCAGCGCGTCTTCGAACGCCTCATGTGCCGCCTCTTCCAGCTTGAAGCCTGTGCGGCGAAGGGCGGTGCCGGCCAGCAGTCCGGCGTCGTCGATGATGGCGGCCTTGGTGTAGACCGACCCCAGGTCGATGCCCGCTGTGAATCCCATCAGACCCCCTCCTCCTGGAGCGCCGCAACCCTCCCGTGCCGGATCCGCTCCAGCGCGAAGAGGGCCGCGCCCAGAGCGCCTATGTAGTGCGACTCCTCGCTCACGTTCATGTCCGTGCCGAGGATCTCGTTGAGGACCACCACCATGGCCTCGTTGCGGGTCACCCCGCCCGTGAACGTCACCTCGCCCACGATTCCCACCCTGCGCATGAGGCCGAACGAACGGGAAGCGATGGAGCGGTGCACGCCCAGCAGGATGTCCTCCATCTTCTTGCCCTTGGCCAGCCAGGAGAGCACCTCCGACTCGGCGAACACCGTGCACGTCGTGCTGATGTCGACCGGCCGGGTGCCCCGAAGCGCCGTCGGCCCCAGCTCCTCCAGGTTTATCTCGAGCGCGGCGGCCGCGGACTGGAGAAAGCGGCCCGTTCCCGCCGCGCACTTGTCGTTCATGCAGAAGTCCAGGACGTCTCCGCCCTTGGCGATGCGGATGGCCTTGGTGTCCTGGCCCCCCATGTCCAGCACGGTCTCGGTTCCGGGGAACATCTCGGCGGCTCCGCGGGCGTGGCACACGATCTCCGTGATCTGCGTGTCGCCGAACTCCACCCGGTAGCGCCCGTAGCCCGTGCCCACCACATAGCCCACCTCCTCCTCGGACACCTGGCCCGTGCGGATGGCGGCCTGGAAGGCGTGCTCCGCAGCCATCACCACGTTGGCTCCGGTCGGGAGGAGGGAGCGCCCGACGATCGTGGCGTCCTCATCCACGATCACGGCCTTGGTCTGGGTGGAGCCGACGTCGACTCCGGCGGCGTATGTCATCGTCTAACCGCTCCTTTCCAGCCGCAGCTTCCGGGAGTCCAGCCCCTCGAAGAAGGCGTCGATGCGGTTCTTGAGCTGGGCCTCCGAGACCACGCGCTTGTCCATCATGTCCGACTCGATGTAGAGGGCGAGAACGTCGCGCTGCTCGAGCACGACCCGGCGGCTGTCGGCCAGGCTTGTGGAGACGGTCCTGCAGCTCTTGATGGGGTGGTAGACCACGCCGTCGAGGTTGAAGTCGTCGATGGCCTGGATGAGCGCTTGATCGTGGAAGAGCATGGCGTCCATGGCCTTGGTCACGTTGAGCAGAACCCCTTCCGCCAGGCTCTCCAGGGGCCGGTCCAGGTCGTACTCGAAGTCCAGGTTCAGTCCGCCGGACGCGAACCACATGTAGGTCGAGCTCGCGAACACCCCGCCCCACTCGGAGAAGAGCTCGTAGAAGCGGCGGAAGATCGGATAGCAAGGCACGCCCACGAAGGCCAAGCGGTGTTTCTCTTCCTGGTCCACGAGCGGGCTGATGCCGTGCTCGCGCTTGTACTCCATCTCCTCGGCCAGCTCGGTGAAGTAGTCGGCGCCGGCCTGGGTCCCGCGTAGCGCGTTGGCCACGCCCAGGAAGATCGTGCCCTCCATCATGGCGTCGAAGACCGCCGGCGTGCCGCGGTTGAGCTCCAAGACGCGCCGCCAGCCGCGGCCCATCTCGTTGGTACGCCCGAGCACCTCTCGCAGTCGGTCGATGTCGAACTTCTTGCCGCTGACCTTCTCGAGGACCGGAATCAGCTCGTCGATCTGATGGGCCACGTAGCGCCGGTCCCTCTCGAGGTCGGCCGGGGACGGCGTGCGTACGTTGGGGGCCTCGCGGCTGCCGGGCACGTCGATCGCGACGGTGGGAACGTCGTACATGCGCTCCCAGATCTCGGCCCACTTGAAATAGGTGTTGCAGGCGTTGGTCAGGATGGCCACGGAGGGCTTGGGAACCCTGCCCATCGGGTGCTCGCCGCCCAGCACCTGGAGCGCGTAGTCGGCCTTCAAGTACCCGCACACGTCCGGCGAGAAGCCGTGGTCCTCGGCCAGGCTGAGGTACTTGTCCGAGACGCGCCGCACCGCCGTCTGCAACGAGTTGATCTCGGGAAAGACGACGGGCATGTCGAAGGTCTGCACAAGCTCGGCCATGCTTCCCATCACGAATACGTACGCCGCCCTCCCTCCCGCTTCCGCCAGCTCGCTCAGTCCTGAAAACCAGTCACGGAAGAGCCGGCCTCCGTCGCGGGCGCCACGGCCCACGATGGGAGAGTCGATAACCGCTGTGCTCATGCGCGCCTCATACGAAGAGAAGGTTTTCCATGAAGGTCTCGAGCTGGATCTGGAGGTGGTCGAAGGAGCTCATCTTCTCCTCGAACTCCGTGATGAAGTACGGGATGCCCGCCTCGTCCAAGGCGTCGGCGTACGCCACCTGCTCGTCCAGTCCGGGCTCGCACATCTTGGCCGCCGACACGATGGCCGCCTCGGCGCCCGCCTCCCGAATGCGCTCCAGGAGCATGCGCTCCTTGGGCTTGCGCAGATCGTGCTGCACCGGGCTGTACGACGAGCGGTTCAGATAGGCGTCGGCCAGCTTCTCCAGGGGAGCGCCGTCCGAGGGCACGTCTTCCAGGATCCAGCGAAGCCCGATGAGCAGGTCGTCGTCCACCACGTAGCAGAACTGGGCGATGGCCCTGAGGAGGTCGAGCGGCGGCTGCTCGCAGAACCCGCCCTCGAAGACGACGCGGATCTTGTCCTGCTTGCGCAGGTCGCGCTTCAGGAACATTGGGATCACCAACTCGAGCAGCTCGTTGTGCTCCTCCCGGGGGATCAGCCCACCGAGGGCCATCACCACGTACGCCTCGTCCACCGAGACCAGCCACGGCGTGTCGCGCTTGATGGCGTACAGCTCCCGCAGCAGTTGCCGGTTCCGGTTGAACACGCGAATGGAGTGCCGGAGCGCCTGCTCGGTCACCGTGCGGCCCGTGATGCGCTCGATGTCGTCCAGGACCCTGCGGTACTCCTCGGCCAGGTAAGCCGCGGCGAACGCCGAGTTCGGGTTCTGCGGCAGGTAGAGGATCTGGGCGGACTCCGGGCGGTTGCGACCCCAGATGCCGGCCAGGTTGCGCGCCGCGTCGCAGATCGGGTGCGTCACGAACATGTCGAGGTCGAGACGCCCCGTCAGAGCCAACTCCAGTGAGCTGCGCAGGATCGAGCACAGGTACGAGCCGAACTTGCTATCCGCCTCGCGCCGGTCCACCGGAGCCCCGCGAACCTTCACCGGCAGCATGCCGGCGGCGTGGGCCAGCTCCTCGGGGAAGTAGACCTGGAAGTGGCCCAGCACCTTCCCCCCGGATTCCCGCCATTTTCGAACCGTGGGGAAGTCCGTGTCCTCCAGGATCTCCCGGCAGTGCCAGAGGGTCTCGCCAAGATCCGTGGCGTCGGGAAGCTCGAGCAATCGCGCGGCTGGCTTCATGGCTCCCGCGGGAGCGGAAGCGTTCTGAACGGCCATGTCAGGCTCCCTTCCATACGGGAGATCGCTTTTCCAGGAAGGCCGACAGGCCCTCGTGCGGGTCCTCCAGGGCCATGAGCTCCCGCAGGTATCGCTGCTCGGCACGGTCGACCGCCTTCTGTGGGGAGAGCTCCAGGCATTCCCGTACCGTCGTCTTGGCGAGCCGGAGCACCGGGCGACTCAGGGAGGCGAGGCCCGCCACGTACTCATCCACTTCAGCAGCGAAGTGGTTGGGCGGGATCACTCGACTCACCAGTCCCATGGCCAGCGCCTCTTCAGCGTTCAACGTGCGACCCGAGAGGATGAGATCCATGGCCCGCTGCCGTCCGATCAAGCGGGGCAGCAGGGCGGCAGCCACCGGGGGAAAGACTCCGAGGAGAATCTCCGGCTGTCCGATCTTGGAGCCCGCCCGGGCGAATACCACATCGGCGGCCAGCATGAGCTCACAACCACCGCCCAGCGCCGCTCCGTTCACGGCCACGACCACCGGACAGGGGAGCTCCATGAGCTGGCGCACGACTCCATGGAAGACATCCAGCATGACCTCGGTCTGGTCCGCCGAGTGATCCTCTACGTCCACGCCGGCACAAAAGGCCTTTCCCTCGCCCGTGACGAGGACGACGCTCACCTCCGGATCCGCCTCGACCTCATGTAGGGCCCGGCTCATTTCCAGCATGGTGGCGATGTCCAGAGCGTTGACCGGGGGCCGATCCAGGGTGAGCCGGGCCACGGCTCCCTCCCGCTCCAACCGCAGAAAGGAATAGCTCACGACGCGGCTCCTTCCGTCTCCACCGTCGAGGCGGCCGCCTCGCCTAAGGGCTCACCGCACACGCCGCAGTACTCGAACGCCGCCGGGATACCCTTCGCGCCGCATTTTCCGCACTCGCCCCGAGGCGGGCCCCAGACGAACTCGCTGGAGCGGCCCTCGGCCGCCCGCTTCCGGACGCCCATGTAATCGGCCGGGCGCTTCTCGACGAAGGCACGCATGCCCTCCCAGGGCTCGTAGCAGGTATAGTGGATGGACAGCCAATCCCTGGCGTGGCCGATGGTGTGGTGCCAGGAGAGGTCCTTCCAGAAGTTCACCTGCTGCTTGGTGTAGCGGACGCATTCCGGGAACTGGTCCAGGAGCTTCTCCACCAGGCCGTCCACCTCCTCGTCGAGGCGGTCGAGGTTGATCGAGTAGCCGTCCTCACCCTTCTGCGCCAAACGGATCTGCTCCTCGGTGGCGCCCTCGATGAAGTCGCCGCCCTTCACGACGGAAGGCACAACCCTGTTTACCAGGCCCCAGTCGAGGGCCTGCCGGGGTCGGATCTCGCCGTTGAAGAGAAGCATCTCCCGGGCCCGCCGATCGCCGATCATGATGGGAAGCCACTGGGTGGCACCGCCGGCCGCTACGCTCCCCACCCGGGTCCCCACCTGCCCGATCCATGCGTGCTCGGCCATGACGGCCAGGTCGCAGGCCATCTGGGACTCGTTGCCGCCACCCACGGCCATGCCGTTCAGCCGCGCGACTACGGGCTTGCCCGTGTTCACGATGCTTTCGATGTAGGCCTTGAAAAGGCCCATGTACTTCCAGTAGTCGCGAGGCTTCTGGATGTAGAGCGCCTCGTACTCCTTCACGTCTCCCCCCGTGCAAAACGCCCGGTCACCGGCGCCCGTGTACACGATTACGCCCACCTGGTCGTCGAAGGCGGCGTCCTGGAAGGCGGTTGCCAGCTCTCGCAGCGCCAGCGTGGAGTAAGCGTTGTAGTTGAACGGCCGGTTGATGGTGATCGTGGCCACCCAATCGGCCTTCTCGTATAGGATCTCCTTGAAGTCGAGGGTCTCTGCAGCGTGCGATTCGAAGTAGCCCATAGTCACACTCACGTGGAGCCGAACTGTGAAGTGGAGTCCTGGATTGCGCCGCGCCGGGTGCGAGCCTTCGGGGGCGTCGCGGCCTCGGCGAGGAGCGAATCCACGTAGCGGTCGGCGGCGGGGGCCAGAAGGTCGTGGAAGATCTTGAACAGGTGCGCAGCGCACTCGCCACCCCAGTTGTCGAGGAGCAGCGCGCGCGGCAAATAGGGATCGAGGAACGGGAATTCCCGGTACTCGTGGATCAACTCGAAGCGGAGCATGTATGCCCGCTCCGGGTCGAGCTCACCCTGTTCCTGGGCGTCGCGGCACGCCAGAAACTTCGGGGCGTAGCGCTGTAGGAACGCCTCGTATCGGGAGTTGATGGCCGGGAGATCCCAGCAGCGTTCCACCAGACGCTCGGGGGAACTCAGCCCGATGGCGTCTCCGCGGAAGCACTCGAGCCGGTCCTGGATTCCGAGGAAATCGGCGATCTCCAGGATCTCGCCTTCCACGTCGTGCGGAGAGATCCAGAGTCCGTTCCCAAGGGAGCCGAACCCCAGCCACGTGAGCCGGTCGCGCAACTGGTTGCGAAGACGTCGATCGCCCTCGGGGATGGAGTATGTCAGGACCACCCACTGCCCGTCCCAGGGCCGGTCCCAATTCGGGTGGTAGATCCGGGCCTCACCCTCCTCCAGGAGCCGGCGCCCGTTGGCTGTGAGGGAGTAGTAGCTGCGGCGGCCCAGCCGCTCGGAGCGAATCCAACCTCGCCGAGCGATCCTGGAGAGGGCCGTCCGGACCGTGGGTGCATTGAGCCCAAGGGGGGCGAGCAGGGAGATCAAGCTCCCAACCCAGACCGCCTCGGAGCGGTGGAGCAGATAATCCCCAAAAAGGGTGAAGACCAGGTCTTTCGGGCGCCGAGTCGTCATGGCGGTCCAGGTAGTATATCAATTCTGTGACGATCGTATTATAATTGTCATATATCGCAATTGCAACTTCCGGAATGACACCGAGCTGAAAGACGACCGGCAACTACTGAATTCGAGGAATGAGAGATATGGGAATCGAAAACGCCACGCCCGTGGGGCGAATCGCGGCCGAGTATCCATTAGCCACACGGGTCTTCGCCCGCCACAGCATCGACTTCTGTTGCGGCGGCGGCAAACCCATCCAGGATGTCTGCCAGGCGAGGGGCTTGGACACCGAACAAATCCTCGAGGAGATCCGGGCAGAGATCGCGGAAGTGGACGACGACCAGAAGCGTTGGGACGAAGCCGATCTGAACGATCTGATCGACCATATCCTGACCGCCTATCATCGGCCGCTGGAGGAGGAGCTACCGCGCCTGGAGTTCATGGCTCGCAAGGTTCTCAAGGCGCACGGCGATCGTGAGCCCGAGATGCTCGGAGAGCTGCTCTCGACGTTCCTCGCCCTAAAGACGGAGTTGGAGCGGCACATGATGAAGGAGGAAGAGATCCTCTTTCCCATGATCCGACGGGGTCAGGGCGCAATGGCCCTGGATCCTATCTCCGTCATGGAGGAGGAGCACGCCTCGGCCGGGGGCGCCTTGGAGCGCCTGCGCGAGCTGACGAACGGGTACCAGCCGCCTGAGGACGCCTGCAACACGTGGCGCGCTCTGTGGTACGGCCTCGGCGCCCTCGAGGATGACCTGCACCAGCACATCCACCTGGAGAACAACATCCTCTTCCCGCGGGCGCTCGCCATGTAGGGACCTCTCTTTACTCCAGAGGGTTGAAGCTAGGTCGTGAACGATTCAGAAGGCGCTCGATGACGACCTCAGGTACCTCTAGGGTCTTTGCTGCGGCACTGCTCGCGGCCACGCTGCTGCCCTATTCCGGTCCGGGCATCTGCACCACGCTGGGCCGGATGGGGGCGGATGTGCAGGAGATGACCCTGACGTCTGGTGCCAGTGGGGCTGTGCTTTCGGCCCCCAGTTCAATGATGGAGTGTTGTTCGTTCGAGGGCTGCGGCGTGCCGCAAGCCGGGCCCGCCGATTTCCGCCTCCCGCTGCCTGCGGACTACCCTGTTTCGACGGCACCCCTGCGCTCTGCCCAGTCCACACCTCCCCAGACCTCCGCGGACCCGCTGACCCGACCACCTCGAGCGTAGTTCCCCTCCACAATTCCAAATAGCGCACGGTGGACGTCCACCGTGCATACCAATCGTCGCCGCCATCGTGCGGTGCAGGGGGAGAACACAATCGTGAGACATGCCAAGTACCTGATCCTCGTCTTGTTTCAGGCGGTAGCCGTACAAGGTGTGGCGGCTCAAGACTCCATCGTGGATGCGCCCGGTCTGCGCGAATACGTTTTGAGGGTGCTCGCGAGCAATGCGGGCCTTCGCGCCCACCAGGCTCGTCTCGGTGCAGCCACGAGCCGTATCGGTCCGGCGGGGGCGTTCCCGGACCCTACTGTGTCGCTGGGGATGGTGTCGGTTCCGGCCCCCTCCTTCGACTTCGCAGCCGAGGGCATGACTCAAATCGCCTTCGGCGTCGCACAGACCTTTCCCTACCCAGGCAAGCGAAGCGCCGCTACGTCCGTCGCCCGCGCCGATAGTGCCCTCGCCCTCCGGCGCGTAGAGGACCAAGGGGCAGACCTCGCGTCCAGGGCGGCGAAGGCCTACTACGAGCTCTCGTTCGCCCGAACCTCCGTCGAGCTGTGGAAGGCGCGTGCCGAATTGGCGGAGCAGGCGGTCGCGGTGACCGATGCCCGTTATCGGAGCGGTGGAGTACCGCAGACCGATGCTCTTCGGGCACGCTTGGCCCGGGCGAGATTGCAAGAGCAGCTCCCCGGCCTGGAGGCAGCGGTCACGGGGGCCGAGGAAATGGTCAACGCGCTCCTGGGCGCGAACGGCTCCCCCGTGGAGGCGCCCCTCCTGTTGGATGAGGGCGGCAGTCCTACACTGAGCCTGGGAGATGCCGAGCTTCTTCCATTCGGCGACGCGGCCGAGCAGGTTCTCGAGAGCCCATCCCTCCGGGTAGCTTCGGCCTCGGTGGATCGTGCGGCCCGGCGAGCCCGTGTGGTGGAGATCTCGGGGCGCCCCGACTTCATGATCTCCTTTCAGACCGGCGTACGATTTGGAGGACGACAGCCGTTCATCACGGTTCGGGTGGGCATACCGTTGCCGCTTTGGTCCGGTCGCAAACAAACACCGGAGGCTGAGGCGGCCCGTTTCGATGTGAGCGCCGCCGAGAAGGAATACGAGGACCTCGTTGCCCGGTTCACCGGTACGGTGCGCGCGCGCTTGGCTGCCCTCAACGCCTTGCGCCGCCGGACCGACCTGACGGCTACCCAGATTATCCCCCTTGCCAGGGCCGCATCGGTCTCGGCCCTCCAACGGTATCGCGTTGGAGAAGTCGAACTCACGAGCGTTCTCGAGACCCAGGACGAACTGTTTCGCGCCCAAATCGATCTTGCTCGACTCGTTTCCCAGTACGGAGCGGGCCGCACCGAGTTGGCCGCGTTGACCGGAGAGGAGTGGTACCGATGATCATTCGGACAGCGACCATCCTGACAGCGGCTCTTCTATTCGTCGGCTGCGCAGAGGGCGGTACACAAGAAGATGCATCATCTCAGGCGGGGGAGACCGCCAGCGATAGCTTGGACATGGGCGCCATGCGGATGGCCGGAGCCGCAATGCGGGTTACTGTGCGGCAAGCCTCCCTGCAAGGTGTGAGCTACGCGATCGTCCGCAGTGCGGAATTGGACCGAACCGTTCGGGCGGTGGCGACCGTGGTGCCGGATGAGAGCCGCATGGGCATCGTGAACGCGCGGGTCAGCGGGTGGATCGAGAAGCTCTACGCGAACGAGACGGGGCGCCGCGTTGAAGCGGGTGACGCCCTCTTCGAGCTGTACGCGCCCGATTTGATCAGCGCGCAGGAGGAGTTGCTCCTGGCCACCGGGCTGAATGAGCTTCCGGACGCCGGATCACTGGTTGAAGCTGCCCGCCGCCGAATGGCGCTGTGGGGCATCTCGGACTCCCTGATCACAGAGATCGAGCGTGCCGGAGAGGCTCGCCGCACCCTGACCATCTTCTCTCCCTTCACCGGCCACATTCTGGAAAAGCACGTCATCGAGGGTCAGCACATCGAGGCGGGCGAGACCCTCTATCGGATCGCGGATCTAACCAACGTCTGGATCGAAGCCGAGATCTTCGAGCAGGACATCGCCATGGTGGCGGTTGGTCAACCCGTTGAGATCGTCTTCGACGCCATCCCGGGACGCATTTACCGGGGCCGTGTCGCGTTCATTTACCCGACGCTCGACCCTGCGACCCGGACGCTACGCGTGCGCGTCGAGATGCCGAATCCCGACGGGGACATTCGACCGATGATGTATGCCACCGTGAGGATGCGAACTCACTTCCCGCGCGGCATGATCGTGCCCCTCACGTCAGTTCTTCCAACCGGTGATCGGGACCTCGCCTTCATTGTTCGGGGCGGTGCCATCCATCCCGTGGAAGTCACGGTTGGCCTGCGGGGAGATTCCACGCTGCTCGTAACCGACGGCCTCACGCCTGGGGATACCGTGGTGGCTTCGGCGACCTTCCTCTTCGACTCCGAATCCAATCTTGCCGCTGCGATGGCGGGCATCATGCTCGATATGGGCATGGGCCTGGACATGGGTGGGATGGGCACGGGAGACGATTCGGCCAGGGCCCCAATGGATATGGGGAACAGGCAATGATCCACTGGATCATCGAGACGTCGGTGCGCTGGCGTGGACTCGCCGTGTTGCTCATGGTCGGGACCATGGTGGCGAGTGTTCAGATCATCCGCACCATGCCTGTGGATGCCATTCCCGACCTGTCGGACGTACAGGTAATCGTCTTCACCGAGTATCCGGGGCAGGCACCACAGGTGGTCGAAGACCAGGTGACGTATCCTCTCGTTACGGCACTCCTGGCCGTTCCAGAGGCCGAAGTCGTTCGTGGCCAATCCATGTTTGGCCTCTCGTTCGTGTACGTATTGTTCGAGGAGGGCACCGACCTTTACTGGGCTCGGAGCCGAGTACTCGAGTACCTCAATTCCTCATCCGATGCGCTGCCCGAGGGTGTTCGGCCCGAACTGGGTCCGGACGCGACCGGGGTCGGGTGGGTCTTCCAGTACGCGCTGATCGGTGACGGGTACAGCCTGGACGAGCTCCGCTCCCTCCAGGATTGGCACGTCCGCTTCGAACTGCAGAGCGTTCCGGGAGTGTCTGAGGTGGCCAGTATCGGCGGCTTCGTTCGGCAGTACCAGGTCATCCTCGACCCAGCCAGACTCTTGGCCTTCGGAGTCGAATCGAACGATGTGGTCCGGACAATCGAGACATCCAACCGGGACGTGGGCGGCCGGACGATCGAGATCGCCGGAGGCGACTACATGGTCCGCGGAGTAGGGTACCTCAAGGGCGTGGGGGACATCGCTGAGTTGACCGTAGGTATTGGGCGCACCGGCACGCCCGTCCGGATTCGCGATGTCGCTACCGTCACGATCGGACCCGACATGCGGTTGGGACTCGCCGAATTGAATGGACGCGGTGAGGCTGTTGGGGGGGTGGTCATCATGCGGTATGGCGAGAATGCCCTCCGGGTTATCAACGGCGTCAAGGAAAGGATCGAGGAGATCAGTTCCGGCCTACCGCCCGGAGTACGTATCGTCACGACGTACGACCGCTCCGCCCTCATCCGGCGCGCTACGGACACGCTGATTCGGACGCTGATAGAAGAGTCGATCATCGTGGGCCTCGTTTGCTTGGTCTTCTTGCTGCACGCTCGCAGCGCCGCTGTGGCGATCGCGATCCTCCCGCTCGGTATCGGCCTCGCTCTTGCGGGGACCCGTGTCCTGGGCGTGAACGCGAACATCATGTCGCTCGGCGGGATCGCCATCGCGATCGGGGCGATGATCGACGCCGCGATCGTCATGATCGAGAACATGCACAAGCACATCGAAATGCACCCGGAACGCTCACGATGGGATGTGGTCGTGGAGTCGACGCGAGAGGTGGGTCCGGCGCTCTTCGTGTCACTTCTCATCATTACGCTATCCTTCGCTCCCATTTTCGCGTTACAGGCGGAGGAGGGCCGCCTGTTCAGGCCTTTGGCTGTGACCAAGACCTTGGCCATGGCGGCGGCTGCGCTACTGTCCATCACCGCGATTCCGGTGCTCATGGGCTTCTTCATCCGTGGGCCCATTCGGCCCGAATCGGAGAATCCGGTCAGCCGCTTCGCGATCTGGGTCTACCGGCCCGTCCTGAACTGGGCCCTCGCACATCGGGGAGCGGTGTTGGTGACGTCCCTGATCGTATTGGCGGGGACTCTTTGGCCGCTTGCACGCCTGGGGAGTGAGTTCATGCCGCCCCTGGATGAGGGCTCGCTGATGTACATGCCGAACTCGATTCCGGGAATCTCCATCGCCCAGCAGCGGCGACTCCTCCAACGCCAGGACAGCATTCTCATGAGCTTCCCGGAGGTGGAATCCGTGTGGGGCAAGGCGGGACGCGCCGACTCGGCCACAGATCCAGCTCCGATCTCGATGGTGGAGACCATCGTCAATCTCAAGGACCCGAAGGAGTGGCCGGAGAGGCTATCCCAAGAGGAATTGATCGCCAAGATGGACCGGGAGCTGCGTTTCACCGGATTGGTCAACAGTTGGACCATGCCCATCAAGAACCGCACCGACATGCAAGCGACCGGGATCAGGACGACCTTGGGTGTGAAGATCTTCGGCCCCGACCTCTCGGTCATTCAGTCCGTAGGCGCGCAGATCGAGAAATTGCTGGCACCGATGGATGGGACCGCCAGTATCTTCGCCGAGCGGTCCTTTGGCGGACGTTATCTGGACATCGAACCGGATCGGGAAGCCATAGGTCGATATGGACTGTCCGTGGGGGATGTGCAGGCCGTCGTGGCAACGGCCCTAGGTGGCCGGAACGTCACGACCATCGTCAAAGGTCGGGAGCGCTACCCCGTGCAGGTTCGCTATGCGCGCGAGTTCCGGGATGATCCGTTCCGCCTTCGTCAGGTTTTGGTGGGCACGCCCTCCGGCGCTCAGGTCCCCTTGACCCAGTTGGCCACCGTGGGATTCAGCGCCGGCCCTCCCGTCATCAAGAGTGAGAACGGGCAACTCGTGGGGATCGTATTCATCGATGTTCGGAATCGTGATGTCGGGAGCTATGTGAATGAGGCACAACGACTGGTGGATGAGCAACTCGCGCTCCCGGCAGGGTACCGCCTCCAGTGGAGTGGACAGTACGAATCCATTCAGAGGGTGAAGGCCCGGCTCACTGTGGTCGTGCCGATCACCCTCGGCATCATCGCCCTTCTCCTCTACTTCAATTTTCGCAATGTGGTCGAAGTGGGAATCGTCATGCTCTCGCTGCCCTTTGCCCTCGTCGGGGGTGTCTGGCTCATGTGGCTGCTCGACTACAACCTTTCCGTGGCGGTAGCCGTGGGGTTCATCGGGCTTGGAGGTCTCGCGGCCCAGACCGGCGTTGTGATGCTCCTGTACCTGGACCAGGCGTGGGAAAAGACCGTGGCGGGCGGGAGCGTCACGCTCGACGGGTTGATTGCTGCGATCAACCACGGCGCGGTCGCGAGGGTGCGGCCGAAACTCATGACGGTGGTGGCGATCGTGGCTGGGCTGCTACCGCTCATGTGGGCCCGCGGGACCGGCGCGTCCGTAATGCAGAGGATCGCCGCACCGATGATAGGGGGCATGGTCACATCGACCATGCTCACATTGGTGGTAATCCCGGTACTGTACTACCTGTGGAGGAGGAGGCAGGTGGATGCGAGTCCATAGAGCCATCCGATCAACGGGCTGCCGAGGCGCAAGGCGAGCTCTAAGGCTGAGCCAAGTCGATTAGGCCCATCTCCAACTCGACGATGTCACCGCCGGGGCGGAGATAGGCGGTCATCCGGTACTGTCCCGAGGGCAGGGCGCCGCCGAGGATCGTCGCTGCGCTCACCAATCCAGCGCCAAACTCGATTTCCTCGCCGGGCTCCAAGTCGCGCTGCACCAGCGCGAGCGTACACGCCAGCCCCGTAGCCATGTCCCACACGGGTGCCGGATCGTCACGGTAGGCGCGCATCAGGACCACACACCCGTCCGGGAAGGTGACGGATTGGGTCGAGGCCGTTTGGTTCCGCACGGACACGGTCACCCCGATCTGAATCGGAAAGGACTCGGCGATGGTCACTTGCTTCGCCCGGTAGATGAGGTTTCCGTAGGCCACCTCATCGAAGTCGTCGTTTGGACCAACCGAGCCGGCTCCACATCCGGAGACCAGCGCAACACTCCACAGGAGGAGCCACGCCCTCGAGCCTCGTATGCGCTTCGTTGGATCCCGCCGTACAGCCAACATTTATGTCCTCCACGCTCTCATTATTTTCCTCGGCCTCCCCGCGATACGGGGAGCGAACGCGCCTCCGACCGTGGTCGGCGGTGCTCCTGTAGAATCACACGTTCGAGGGTGTGGTTCCGTGACACCTACCGAGCGGTGACTCGACACCAGACCTAGACCGTAAAGGCGTTGAAGGTGTCGAGCGTGAAGGTATCCCTCAGGTGAGGGGTCTTATGCAGGCGATCACACACGAAATGTCCCACATCGTCATCGTCTCCGACGTGAAACTTGGCCAACAGGTCGTAATCTCCCGACACGGAGTAGAGCTCGGAGGTTTCCTCGATGTTGTCGGCGATATGCGCCGCCACCTCGTAGGACGTACCCAGCTCGCATTTGATCATCACGAACACAGCATGCATCGCTTCGACTCCGGATCCTGGCGTGAATGGTGGTGCATGGGGGATAATGGCAGTCTCGGGCTCGCTTCGCGAGCCCCGCAATTACACTCTGAGGCTGTCAGTACTGGGAAAGCCGCCAATATGGCAGTGCAGTATCTGGGCCCGCCGTTTTGGCGGGACGCCGAATTGTCAGGCGGGTGGGATGCCGATTTGTCAGGCAGGCGGGAGTACCCGACGACCTAAGCGCCCCCGAGCATGTACCCGAGGAAAATAGCCACATAGGAAAGCACCACCAGCCCTGTTCTCACCGCTCCCCACACCTCACTGCGGTCAAAGCTCAATGACACCATTGTCCGATTCCCTTCTATCGACTCACTGAATTCTCTATTGCAATGCGCTACGGGAATACTCCTAAGCATGAGGCGTGCCATACCAGATAGAATCCGTGCAAGTGATTCAACGACAGTATCTTGCGTGGATTGTCGTAACAGGATGCTGAGCCGGTCTCGGTGTGGCAGTGAGGAAGTTGTCCCTTGACGATGACACTTCCTGCCAAAGTGAACGTTCGCCGGCAAGGGCGAAGGGGTCGTCAGCCCCCCGGCGCGTCCACGAAGACCGGGTTTGCGAAGATCCAAGGCAGCGACCGGGACAGCGCTTCCGGCCGGACGGCGGCCTCGATGCGGTAGACGCCCGGGCCAAACAGCTCGAGGTCGAGAGTAGCTTCGCTCGTCTCGCGAATGACCACACCATCTCGGAAGACGGTCAACGTGGTCGGCTCGCCGATCGCCGGAAGCGCCACCCGCAACCTAGCTCCGTCCGCCCAGACCACCCGCTGGCCTAGACCGGCCACCGTTCCGCCCGACTCGACTTCGACCGAGAGCCCGTGAGCATCGGCGATTCCGTCGAATCCGCAGTACCCGCGGCCGCCCCGCAGGGCTTCGACGACGAGGTCTCCGTCGTGGTCCGGGTCACCCGTTGGGTTCCCGTCCAGGAGCACGTGTTGCCGGACGAGCTTGAAGAGGTGGCGATAGGCCGGGAAGGGCAGGAAACGGTTTTTGGTGAGCGCGACCCGGGCGTGGGCATCCACCGAGCAGATAGCGGCGATCGGCGCCTCCGACAGCAGGGCGTCCCAACGCGCCAGCGAGGAGTCCGGCCGGTCCACCAGCCTGGCCAAGGCGGAGGTGGGCTCGAATGGGAGCAGTGGCAGCGCCCGCAGCCAGTCCCATGGGGAGTCGTTCCTCCAGTCGGTGTCCCAGTTCCAGATCTCCATGGCTTCGAAATGCCGGACGTCCCAGATCAGCCACGGGCGTCCCGGTCCTTGGGGGTGAGCCACCACGCGCAGGGCGTCGCCGGCAGCGATGGCGGGGTCGGGGCGTGGCCGGTCGGCGAGCATGCTCTCGGGCCATTCCGGGGCCCGCCCGCGAGGATCCTCCCCGTCGATCACCAAGAGATGCCCTCCCGGCACACGCACCTCCTCGCCGATGATGAGGAGGGACCCCTCGCGGTACTGCCAGCGTTGCCCGGCCCAGACGTTGTGATCGGTTACGACGACGAAGTCCAAGTGCGCTTCGCGGGCCGCGGCGGCCACGTCGTCCAGCGTGCCCCCACCGTCGGAATGCACGGTGTGAACGTGAACTACGCCGACCCACTCGGATTGGGCGGGGGCCGTCGGTGCGCCGAAGGGTTCATGCGTCCGAAGGGCCGCCAGTACAGCCGTGGCCAGAGCCAGGGCGGCGAAGGCGCCCCCGGCCACCAGGACGCGACGGGCCACTACGCCAAGCCGACGATCTCGCCGCTGTCTTTGACGCTCATGCCGCTCGCGGCCGGACGTGCCGACAGCCCCGGCATCGTCATGATGTCACCGGTCTTCGCGACGACGAAGCCCGCGCCGGCGGACGGGATGACATCCCGCACCGTGATGTGGAACCCACTAGGCCGGCCCAGCAGCTCCGGGTTGTCCGAGAACGAGTACTGGGTCTTCGCGATGCATACCGGGGAGTCTCCCATGCCGATGCCCTCCAGGCGCTCGATCGACTTCTCAGCGTCGATCAAGAACTCGACTCCGTCAGAGCCGTAGATCTCCCCGGCGATCACCTCGATCTTCTCGCGAAGCGTCATGTCGAGCGGGTACAGCGGCTTGTAGGCGGCTCCTCCCGCCTCCAACAGGTCGGTGACGGCATCGGCGAGCTCGAGCATACCCTCGGCCGTTCGGCTGTGCGGGTCGGACTCCACGGCCTGCACGCCCATCTCCTTGCACGCGTCGATGACGGCCTGCACCTCCGAGGTGGTGTCGGTGGCGAACCGGTTCACGGCAACAATGGCTGGCACCCCGAACTTCTTCAGGTTCTCGAGATGTCCCACGAGGTTCGGAAGTCCTCGCTTCAATGCCTCTACGTCCTCGGTAGCGAGCAGGTCCTTCTTCACACCACCGTGCATCTTGAGGGCTCGCACCGTCGCCACGAGCACCACGGCTTCGGGTTCCAGGTTGCCGATGCGGCACTTGATGTCGAAAAACTTTTCCGCGCCAAGGTCCGCGCCGAACCCAGCCTCCGTCACGACGATGTCGCCGAACGCCAAACCGGCCCTGGTCGCGATCAGCGAGTTGCATCCGTGGGCGATGTTGGCGAACGGACCCCCATGGATGAAGGCGGGTGTCTTTCCCAACGTCTGGACGAGGTTGGGGTTGATGGCGTCTCTGAGGAGTACCGTCATGGCGCCGGGCGCCTCCAGCTCCCGGGCGCGGATCGGTGTGCCGTCCCGTGTATAAGCCACGATGATCTCACCGAGCCGCTTCGTGAGATCCGAGAGTCCTTCCGCCAAGCAAAAGATCGCCATGATCTCCGATGCGGCGGTGATCACGAAGTGGTCCTCGCGGGGAATGCCGCCGAGACGGCCACCGAGCCCGATCGTGATCGAGCGGAGGGCACGGTCGTTCATGTCCACCGCGCGCGGCCACACGATCTGCCGCTGATCGACGTTGAGATCGTTCGGCCGGAAGAGGTGGTTGTCGAGCATCGCCGAGAGCAGTCCGTGCGCGGCCGTGATTGCGTGGAAGTCGCCCGTAAAGTGGAGGTTGATGTCCGCCATCGGAACCACCTGCGAGTACCCGCCCCCCGCCGCGCCGCCCTTGATTCCGAAGACCGGTCCGAGGCTCGGCTCGCGCAGGCAAAGAACAGGATTGCGCCCTCTCACATTCAGCGCGTCCGCCAGCCCGACCGAAATGGTGGACTTTCCTTCACCCGCCGGCGTAGGGCTGATGGCGGTGACGAGGACGAGCCTGCCCTTGGGGCCGTTGTGGTTCTGGAAGGCTCCGAGCGGCACCTTCGCCTTGTAGTGCCCGTAGTTTTCGATGTCGGCGGGCCCGAGGCCGAGGGTCTCCGCAATCTCGACGATGGGCCGGAGTTCGGCCGACTGTGCGATCTGGATGTCTGTGGGTGTTTGGCTCAAGAACCCGTCCTCCCTAGTGGCGGTATGGCCTCTGGTAGGAGGCCGGCTGTCGCGGCCAGGATTATACGGGCTAATCGGCGAATGGGGCACCCCCGTGGGGGCATCCGCTTATCGAGAGGGCTACGTCGTCCGGCAGACGCCTTGCGCCGGCCTGTGCCAGACCGTCAAATGAGGCCCATGAGTCAGCCGCCGCCCCAATTTCGGTCGCATTACTTGCCACGCACGCACGCCGGCTGGGTGGCCATCGTGTCGTTCGCGATTCTCATGGCCATGGCCCAGCCCCCGATCGTGCACACGCTGGCCAATCGAATCGAGCCCTCGCTGTGGGGAATACCCTTCCTCTATGTCTACCTTCTGGCGGTGTACGTTCTGATGATCGGCGTGCTCATCTGGGCGATGCGGAAGGGCGTGTAGTGGAGCCTTGGGTCGTCTCCACGAGCCTGATTTTCGTGTATCTCCTGGTCACCATCGTGCTGGGCGTAGTGGCGAACCGCCGCATGACCGGCGATCTGGAGGACTTCCTCCTTTATGGCCGGCAGGCCGGATTCGTGGTGCTCTACCTGACCGTCGTCGCTTCTTTCCACTCGGCCTTCGCCTTCCTGGGTTCCGGCGGTTTCTTTTACACCCACGGAATCGGCTTCTGGGCCGCGGGGACGTGGACGGTTCTCGTGGGGGCGATCACGTACGTGCTCGGAAGCCGGATCTGGGCGGTCGGCAAACGGTTCGGTTATATGACTCCGGCCGACATGTTGGCCGATTTCTACGAAAGCGATGCCGTGAGGGTCGTCGTGGCATTGGTCTCCGTGCTGTTCACGATCCTGTACATCCAGGTACAGGCCCAGGGGCTCGGTTACATCGTTTCCGTGGCCTCCGGGGGGAGGATTTCCTTCGAAGTCGGAACCGCGATCCTCCTCGTGATCGCGGCCGGCTACCTGATGGCCGGCGGCCTCAGGGCTGTGTACTGGACCGACGTCGTTCAGGCGGTCTGGATGTATGTGGCCATCTGGGTGGGAGCACTCGTGTTGGCGGAGCGCCTTTTCGGAGGGCCGGTCGAGCTTTGGCGGAGGGTCGTGGCCGAGCGGCCGGACCTGCTCAGCCTTCCCGGTCCGGAAGGTTTTTTCACACCGGGAATGTGGGTCGGGATGAGCGTGGCGCTTTCGTTCGGAATCATCCTTCAGCCACACATGATGATCAGGTATTTCACGGCCGCCTCGGGCCGCACGATCAAGTGGCTCGGCGCCACGACGCCGATCTTTCTGATGACACTGTACATCCCCGCCGCGCTGGTCGGCCTCGGCGGCGCCCTGGTCATGCCCGACCTCGAGGTTCCGGATCGGATTTTTCCGGAGCTGCTGTTCACCTATGCACCAGCTTGGCTGACCGGCATGATCCTGGCGGGAGCTACGGCAGCTGCGATGTCCACCCTGGACTCGATTCTGCACGCCAACATGACCGTGCTCACGCGTGATATCTACCAAAGGTTCGTGTCACCCGGCCGTGACGAGCGACACTACATCCGGGTGGGACGGCTCATCGTGCTCGGGCTTCTGGTGGTGGGATACATCCTCTCTGTGGGCACGTCCGACCTCCTGGTCACGCTCGTGACGCTTTCCGGAGCGGGGGCGCTTCAACTGCTTCCGGGCGTGATGGGCGTGTGCTTTCCGACCCCCCGACCCTGGACGAGGAACGGCGTGTTGGCTGGAATCGGTGCGGGCTTGGCCGTGCTCTACGCCACCTTGGTAATCTGGCCCCATCCCTTCGGTATGCACGGCGCCATCTGGTCCATTTCAGCCAATTTCCTGACGTGCATGATCGTCTCGAGATTTTCGACTCCGCCTTCGGCCGAGACCGTGGCGCGAGTGCATGGCGAGGTGGAGCGTTTCGTCTACGGGGACGGCTGACCCACCCGGCTCCGGCCACACGCCCTTACAGCCTCCAGCGTTGTAGACCGTCGGTATACTGGCCGACTAGCGGCCTGTCACGACAAGGCGCCAGGGCTACCCCAGGTGGGACCGGAGTAACTCCTGCACCACCTCGGGGTCGGCCTTGCCCTCAGTCCGCCGCATCACTTGTCCGACGAAGAAGCCGATGAGACCGTGTTTGCCACCCCTGTACGCCGCTACCTCATCGGGGTGATCGTCCACCAACTCGGCGATGATCGGCTCCAAAGTCTCGCGATCGCTGATCTGGGTGAGGCCCTGAGCCTCGACGATGGCGTCGGGACTGCCGCCGGTGCTTGCCATGACGCTCAGCACCTCCCTCCCGATTCGTACGCTCACGGCCCCCTCTTCGACCATCTGCACCAGGTGAGCGAGGTCGGCGGGCTCGATAGGGAATTCGCTCAGGCTGCGGCCCTCGAGAACGCGAGGTAGGTCGTTGATGATCCAGTTGGCGATCGGGCGCGGTGGCGCCGACCCGGTGAGGGCCCGCTCAAAGTAATCGGACAGGTCGGCCTCTTGGGCCAGGACTCCCGCATCGGCCTCGGGCAACCCGAATTCGCTGGTGTAGCGGTCGAATCGGACTGCGGCCTCGGCATCTTCGGGCCGGTGCACCCGGGGCGTGGTCGGGGCCGACGCAGGGCTCGGGACCTTGGAGCGCAGCGCGTCGGTGATCGTCGCATTGGACGGAGTTTTTTTTGCCCAACTGTCCCTGAGCCTAACGGTACGATTGAAGACCAGGGCGTCCGGTGAGGAGTCTACCGGATCGCGGTAGAAGTAGCCCTGGCGCTCGAACTGGTAGTGCGTATCGGGTGGGTCGGCCGCCACAGAGGGTTCGATCCGAGCGCCGGCCAAGACGATCAGCGACTCGGGGTTGACGCCGTCACGGAAGTCCTCGTCCTCTTCGATGGCGTCGGGGTTTTCTTTGAGGAACAGGCGGTCGTAGAGCCGGACCTCGGTGGGCAGCGCATGCAAGGCCGAGACCCAATGTATGGTGCCCTTGATCTTGCGCCCGTCCGGCGCCGATCCACCACGCGTATCCGGGTCGTACGTACAGTGGACCTCCTGAATCTCGCCGTCCTTCGACTTCACGACGTCCACGCACTTCACGATGTACCCGTACCGCAGGCGCACCTCGCGGCCCGGCGCCAACCGGTGGAAGCCCTTCGGGGGATCCTCCAAAAAATCGTCGCGCTCAATGAGCAGCTCGCGCCCAAACGGAACGGTCCGTGACCCCTCCTTGCCGATATCCGATGGGAAGTATGGCGCCTCCAGGTCCTCTGTCTCTCCAACGGCGTAATTCGTGAGCACGAGCTTGAGTGGCC
Organism: Gemmatimonadota bacterium; assembly: GCA_022561145.1. GTDB lineage: Bacteria > Gemmatimonadota > Gemmatimonadetes > Longimicrobiales > Gaopeijiaceae > JACZXQ01. The sequence goes on along the minus strand of JADFRS010000008.1, from coordinate 6,849 downwards.
GCAGGACGCACATCACGCGGGGTGCCTTGGGATTGAGATCCGTGCGAATCGCGTACTCGAGCTTACCCAGATCCACTCGATTTTCGACCTTTGCGACCCCGATCATGTCACAGAACGCCCGGATCGCGGACGGCGGCACGCCCCGTCGCCGGAGCGCCGCGAGGGTCGGCATGCGAGGGTCGTCCCAGCCAGTCACCAGGCCGGCCTCGATCAGGGGGAGCAGCCGGCGCTTGCTGACCACCGTGTATGCGAGGTTGAGGCGGGCGAATTCATACTGGCGTGGCTGGGGTCTAGGCACATCGAGGTTGTCGAGGATCCAGTCGTAGAGCTCCCGGTTGTTCTCGAACTCAAGTGTGCACAGCGAGTGAGTGACTCCTTCGATCGAGTCCGACAAGCCGTGTGCGAAGTCGTACAATGGGTAAATGCACCACTCGTCCCCGGTCCGGTAGTGACGTGCGCGCCGGATTCGGTAGAGCAGGGGATCGCGCATCAACATGTTCGGTGACGCCATGTCGATCTTCGCACGCAGCACCTGGGCGCCGTCCGAAAACTCACAAGCTCGCATCCGCCGGAAGAGGTCGAGGTTCTCCTTCTGCGATCTGTCACGGTATGGACTCGCCTGCCCAGGGGAGGTGACGGATCCACGCAGAGTGCGGATTTCCTCTTCGGTCGACGAGTCTACATAGGCCTTTCCCGACTCGATGAGCTGCTCGGCATAGCCGTAAAGCTGCTGGAAATAGTCAGAGGCGTGGAAGAGATTCACGCCCCAGTCGAACCCCAGCCAGCGGATGTCCTCCTTCATCGCTTCGACGTAGCGTTCGTCCTCGGTGGTGGGATTCGTGTCGTCGAATCGGAGGTGGGTTACGCCGTCATTCTCGGCCGCTGCCCCGAAATTCAGGCAGATCGACTTCGCGTGTCCGATGTGGAGGAATCCGTTCGGCTCCGGTGGAAAGCGCGTGACCACCTTTCCGTCGTGCGTTCCAGCCGCGACGTCGTCTCGGATTATGGCCCGGATGAAATCCAGCCCCTCGACTGTAGTTGCCTCGCTCATGCTGTTCAATCCCACTGTACCGGTCGTTCGGGAGGCCACCCGACAACATTGGTGGATGGTGAAGATCGTCGGAGTCTAACAACGTGATACGGGGTTGGTCTACGGGAAAAATGAAACGCTCGGTCGACGTTACCTACCACCGCCCTAATCAAAAAAGCCCCCGGGGAAGATCTTCCCCGGGGGGCATGATCATTCGGGCTACTCCTCAGGCGACGCGGCGCTCTTCGGCGGTCCGTCGGTTGCCGCTTTGGCGGCCTGTCGATCCATTTCGCCGGTCGTCAGCGACCCTGCGCGTTCCGCCTTTCCGGCGGGTGTCCACGCGGGCCTCCCGATCGACCGTAACGGTGGAGAGGCGCCGGTTCCAGACGCGGCGGCCTTTGCCGTACCGGCGGTACGCAACCTCGCGGCGTACCCAGAGCCGACGATCGCCTTCGTTTCTCCGCACCGCATCGCACCTTTGGTCGACCTCGGGGTGCGTTACTTCCTCTTTTGACATGCATGTTCCTTTCGTGCCGGGTCCATGTCTCGGCATGAACCCGTACTACAATTTTCGGTCCAAGCTAATCTTAATAATGGATATGACCGCGAGGTCTGTCCAGTACAATCCCATGAACGGGGCCGTGCCTACAGACCCTCCGTAACTTCACGGAGTTCGGCTTGCCGCCGGGAATCCGCTTCCTCGAGTGCCGCTTGGATGGCCGGGCAGCGGGCGCGGACCTCATCGAGGTCATCGCGCCTCAACTCATAGAGGGCGCACGGTGTTACTGCGCGGCATGTAGCGGTGCGGTACGTATTGTGTAGCAAAGCGGTTTCGCCGAAGAAGTCGCCAGCCATGAGTGTGGCGAGATCTTCGGACACATCGCCCTTGAGGAGTGAGACACGGATGACGCCCCGCGCCACCAGGAAAAGCGATGAGCCCGAACCGCCTTGTCGCACGATGACTTCGCCTGCGGGTGCCGTTCGACGCCGCAATTTGCGCGCCAGAAGAGCGAACTCTTCGGGGGGCGTATCCGCGAAGAACGGGACTTTCTTGAGGAGTTCCTCGGGGCTCACCTGCAGCTTCACGACCTGGCTGGCCCGGAGCGTTCTCAGCTCCTCCGCCATCTCTTGAAGCATGGTCTCGGCTACACCTTCCGGAATAATGCCGGAATGGGCTTTCTCTTCGATCGCCTCACGCTCGGCGTGCAACACTAGGCGATCGGCCAGTCGCTCCTGCGCGGCGGAGACGAACTCGGGGAAGAGTTCCGCGTTCTGATCGAGGCGGCTGCGTGCGTTCTCGTACCAATACTCGTACGCCGCCCTGGCTTCGTCCACGATGTCGGGGCGCGCCGAGTCGATCTTGGCGAGTTCGCCGAGCTCATCGAGCACGCAGCGGCTGCCCCGTGAGCGGGCCCACGCGATCTCGTAATCCCGCGCTGTGCGGTTGGCCCTGAACCGCTCGACAATCCCACCGAGCCCCGGAAGCCCGTCCAGAATGCGATAGAACACATTCTCAAGGCGCTCGCCGGTGGGAGGGTGAAGCGTGAAGCCTGGCAGGTTCGCGTCGTGGCGAATTCCCTCGGTCTGTAGCTCGATCGAGTGCGTGAGATTCCGGTAGGCGCGTTCCGAGAGATGGCCCCGCGTGAACATTTGATAATACAGCGTGTTTTCGACGCCGAAGCACCTGAGGTGCAAGAGTTTGCGCTCTTCGTCCAGGTCGAGCTCGTCCGCTCGCAACTGTTTGAGGGCGGCTTTCATGGTGGCGATATCCTTCTCGCACCGGTCACGAATGCTATCGGCGATACGAGGAGCGAAAAGGCCACCGGCCTGCAGCTCCGGGATTTGCTCGAGGGTCCGAGTCTTGGCGGACAGGAGACCCTCGAAGCGAGCTAGGCGGTCGGAGAGCGGCGGCACGTGAAGGCCGAAGCGCCGCACGAGGTGTTCCATTGTCAGGCCTTGGAAGACGAGCGTAAAGAGCACCGCCCCCGCCACAAGCACGACGAACATCTCCCTCATGCCCGACGCGTCCTCCGGGACGACACTGAGCGCGATGGCCAGCGCGACTCCGCCACGCAGCCCACCCCAGAACATCACGGTCTGGTACCGAATGTCTACGGGTTCCGAGCCGGGGAGGCGGCCGACCAGCGGCAGGAGCGTGAAAATGACCAGGGCCCTCGAGACGATCATGGCGAGGATCACCCAACCCAGGGCGGGGAGATACTGAGTGATCCCGGAAATGCCTATGGTCCGTCCGATGGTGATGCCAACCAGCAAGAAAATGAGGGCGTTGGCCACCGTGGAAGCGTACTCCCAGAAGTGGACCATGTAACCCGCCACTGATGGAGAGATCTTGGCCTTTCCCCATCCGCCGATCACCATGCCCGCTGCAACCGTGGCCATGACGCCGCTCAGATGGAGGGTCTCCTCAGCCATCACGAACGACAGATAAGCCAGGACGGTGGTGAGCGAGATTTCGATGAAAGCGTCGCCCTCCACCCGGCCCAACACCAATCCGACCAACACGGCGGCGGCCCAGCCGACCAGGAGTCCACCGAGAAAGACGAGGAAGAAGTTGCCGATGCCGAGCAGGACCGTCTGGGAGGTGATCACTCCCACGGCCATGATGCCCACCAGAATGTTAGCCAACACGATGGCGGTTGCGTCGTTGAACAGGCTCTCGCCTTCGACCAGAGTCGTCAGCCGTTTGGGGGCACCGAGCTGGCGGAAGAGGGAGATTACGGCGACCGGGTCCGTGGCGCTGAGTATCGAGCCAAGCAGAAGCGCCTCCGGCCAGCCCAGGTCGGTGGCGACCACCATGACCGAGCCGATTACGGCTGTCGAGATCAGGAGCCCGGGAATCGCGAGCATCAAGACGGGGGAGAGATTCTCCCGGAGCGCTCTGACCTCCAGATTGAACGCCGCCTCGAAGATGAGCGCCGGCAGCAGCACGAAGAATACCAACTCGGGAGGCATGTCCAGGCTGAGGACACCGCTCAGCGCTTCACCGCCAAGATTCGCGATTTGCGCCAACGCCATTCCGACCAGCACGAGAGCTACAGTGAAGGGCATGCGAATCTTCTTCGCGAACGCCATTGTGCCGGCTGCGACGAGCAACAAAGTGACCGCCGAATAGACGATTTGGACGATGTTGTGACCTTCCTCCACGCTTACGCCCCTTCCGCCGTGGGCTTGGATAGCATCGTACCTCCAACATGCTCACAAACGGCGCTGATCTCGCTGGGTGTTCCTAGCAGGATCAGGACGGATTCTTCCGCCGCCGTCATGCGGCCTGGCGGATTGTAGCGCCATTGGCCGCTGGATTCACGGTATGCCACCAGGAGCGCGTTCGAAATCTCTCCCAGCTTGAGTTCTTGGATCTCTCTACCGACAGCAGAAGATCCGGGCGGGAGCGTGACCTCGTCGATTCGGAGGTTTGCGTCCCGATCCCGCAGCACCATATCCAGGACGGACACCACCGTCGGACGAATCAACTCGGAGGCTAGCCGCAGAACGGGCAGGCGCGCCTTCAATCGGCGGACATCTTCTTCCCAATCGCTTTGGGGCGCGTCGTAGGGGTTCAAGGGCTAGCGGTGGACGGAGGAAGCGGTCCGGGCCATGGACCAAGGACAAACCGGTTTGCTGATTGGCCGACTAAATGTTCGGCGGCGCACCTGGAAGCGCAAGAATGTGGACGCCCTACGGCTGGATCGACATGTGCGATCGGGGCCGCGGACGCATTGCCCGGGAGCGGTCATTGCGGACATCTTTAACGCATCGTGCACTCATCGACCACCCGACAGCGGGACTTCATGGCCCACATTCCCTACGTACCCCAAGAAGAAGCCGATGGCCTTCTGGAAGAGCTCTATGCTCGCTACGCCGCGACGGACGGTCAGTTGGACAACATCGTCCGCATCCATTCGTTGAATCCCCCGTCGATGCAGCACCATCTGCAGCTCTACGCCCATCTGATGCGCGGCCGGTCCCCCCTCAGCCGAGTGCGGCGAGAGATGATCGCCGTGACGGTGTCCGCCGCGAACGACTGCTTCTATTGAATCAACCATCACGGAGCGGGTCTCCGTCGGCTGTTGGGAAACGCCGAGGTTCCACGCGCGCTGGCTCGGGACTACCGGCTCGCTGAGATTTCCGGACAGGATCGGGCCATGTTGGACTATGCGGTGCGCTTGACCCGGGACCCGGGCGGGATGAGACAGGCTGATGTCGCCGCCCTGAAGAAGGCCGGCTTCGACGACACCGGCATCTTGGATATCTGTCAGGTCAGCGCCTATTACAACTATGTGAACCGTCTCGCGGATGGCCTTGGCGTTGAACTCGAGTCCAAATGGACGGATGACGCGATGACGATCACGCACAAAGAGTTCGGAGCGCGCCGTGAGCGGAGCTGCGAGGGATCGGGCGAGGTCGAATGATCGAACTCACTGGCCATTCGTTGACGCTAGAGGCGGTAGAGTCGGTCGCGCGGGATGGAGTCGAAGTGTCCCTGGGCCAGCCAGCTCGGGTCGCCGTCACCGAATCACGTGCGTTTGTCGAGCGAATGCTCGAGAGCGGTGAGAGGATCTACGGCGTCACCACGGGTTTCGGTCGCCTCGCCGATGTCGTGATTGCTCCGGAGCAACAGGTGGAGCTGCAGCGCAACCTGGTCCGAAGTCATTCGGCGGGAGTTGGAGCCGCCCTTTCCCAGATCGAGGTGCGAGCCATCCTGTTATTGCGCGCGAACGCGCTATGTCGTGGACACTCGGGATGCCGGCTGGAGCTCGTCGAGCTGCTGGTGCAAATGTTGAACCACGGCATCCATCCGGTCGTCCCCGAGATGGGATCGGTGGGCGCCTCGGGAGATCTTGCGCCACTCGCACACATCGCCCTGACGATTCTGGGGGAGGGCTTCGTTCTGGGCGACGGTGCGCCGGTGCCTTCCGCGGACGCGTTGGCGACCTGCCAAAGGCGAAGCGCTGGAAGCCGGGCGACCCGGTTCGCGAGGTCAACCCCCTGCTGGGACGCCTAGGTTCAGAGCAGGAGGGAATCCAACTGGACGGCGCAGGCGGTGCCATTGTGGATGGAGGCCCATTTGGGTACGGGGCTGGTGTCTGCTTTTACATCTCCACGACCCCCGATCCGACGGGCGGTTGGTTTGTCTACGACTTCTTTTTTAGCGGTGTGGTGGATCATGACTACCCCAAATGGGGCATCTGGCCGGACGCCTACTTTCTGACAGTTAACGACCCGTCCGGGTTCGGATCCCACGTCATCTTTTTCATTGATCGGGTCTTAGCGCTTGGGGGCACTTTTAGCGGTTTCGTAATCACCGGGGGGTTTCCATCGCCACATCTGGGCTTCGGCTTCCAGGGGGGGCTTGCTCCGGCCGATCTCGACGGGTTGACGCCACCGGTCGTGGACGCGCCAGGCCATTTTGTGCGCCATTGGGACGACGAGGTGCACGGCATGCACCCGTTAACCGGAGGGGTCGATGCGACTATGGATTTTCTGGACATCTTTGAGGTCGTGACGGGTTTTGGTGTTCCGGCATTCGCCGTCACAGAGTCCCTTGTTCTGGTAGCGGAATTCGACTCCACCTTGTGTGGAGGCGCTGGCTGTGTGCCACAACCGGCCCCCGGTGTATTGCTCGATACCCTGAGGGAGCCGGTGATGCACCGGCTCCAGTACCGAAACTTCGGCACCCACGAGACGCTGGTGGGGAATTTCACGGTCGATGTGACCGGGACGGACCAGGCGGGAATTCGCTGGTTTGAGCTCCGCAGGACGCCGCCTGGCGCGGGGTCCTGGACCCTCTTTCAGGAAGG
>JADFRS010000106.1 GCA_022561145.1 Gemmatimonadota bacterium | reverse complement strand
CCAGTCCCAAGTGGTGCAAGACCTCGGGAGGTGGTGGATCCCACCGGTCTCGCGGCACATTGCCGATGTACTCGAGGTCCTTCATCCCCTCCTCGGTGGTCCAGAAGGCTGCGGCGGTGAGGTCGCGCACCTTGGCGAAGAAAAGCGCGGCCGCCTCGAACCCCGGCGCAGCGTCGGGCACGTGGCGGATGTCTTCGCAAATGTCGCGCTGCTGCTCGGCGCTCAACTCGCGAAAACGCTGAGCCTCGCTGAATCGCCGCGAGGCCTCGGCGTCCAACCAGACCAGGCCGCCCCGAACCAACACCTGGTCTCGCTGCTGGCCGCTGTAAGGTGCGCTCACCCACTCGTCGATGTAGTCGTGGGCCCCGACCTGGCTGGCCGACGGCGACTTGGCGTCGGCCGGGATAATGATGTCGCAGAGCACGGCCAGCGTGGCTAGCTCATCGGCCGAGAGGATGCGCTCCCAGGTCACTACAGGAGAGATCAGGTCAGGATCCCACGCCGTGCCCGCCGCCAGTGGATTGCCCGGAATCTGCTGAGTTGGGACCTGCGGGGCGGCAGTCCCCTCGGCTGCCCCCGCCTCGCCAGGCAAGAGCACCGGAGTCGCGGCCGCGGCCGCCATCACCTTGAGCGCCGTGCGTCGATCGATGGGCGGGATCACGGGGAGCTCGGTCTTGCGCTTCTTGTTCATCAGAGGCTCCTGCTTCGGAGCTGGTCCACCAAATAGTCCGACGCCCGCCACGCGACCGCCATGATGCTCAGAGTGGGGTTCTTGTCCGCGTTCGAGACGAATGCCCCTCCGTCCGTGACGAACAGGTTGTCCACCTCCCAGGATTGGCAGAACGAGTTGAGCACCGAGGTCGATGGTGAGTCACCCATGATCACGCCTCCGACCTCGTGGATGATCTGGCCGGGAGCCGCGATCGCGCGTGATCCATCCTCATGAATGGTGCTCAGGACGGTCCCACCCATGCCCTCGATGATGTCGGCGAACGTGCGCTGCATGTGGCGGGCCTGGTTCAGCTCATGGTCCGACCATTTCCAGTGGAAGCGCAGCGTCGGGATCCCCCATTGGTCGACGGAGCCTGGATCGATCTCGCAGTAACAATCCTCATTGGGGATCATCTCGCCGCGGCCGGCGAAACCGATGAACGACCCGTAATAGCGACGGCAGTCCTCCTTGAAGGCTTGTCCGTAGGATCCGCCAGTGAATCGCTCGAGCCGTCCGAACGTGCCACCGCTGGGCATGCCGCGGCCGCCGCCGAACTCGATGTGGTAGCCGCGGGCGAAGTCGAGTCTCCCCGCCGCTTGCTCACCGTACAGCCACCAGGGCATGTACATGTGCATGGCGGACGCGCCGTCCGTGTTGTGCGGTGGCGTATTCTCCATCGCGGGGATTTGTCCGGACACGCCTGCGCCGACAGTGTCCATGAGGTACTTGCCCACCAGCCCGCTTCCGTTGGCCAACCCGTCGGAGAACAGAGTGCTCTTCGAGTTGAGCAGGATCCGGGCCGACTCGCACGCCGACGCCGCCACGATGACCACACGTGCGCTCACGTGCTCGTCGAGCCGGGTGTGTTTGTCGATGTAGTGCACGCCCGTGGCCCGCCCACGAGCGTCCACCGTGACCTCTCTGACCATGGCGTCCGTGACGATGTCCAGGTTGCCCGTGGCCAGGGCCGGCGGAATCAAGACCGTGGGCGATTGGAAGTTCGCCTTGATCGAACAACCCCGACCGCAGGGCGTGGCCCAGAAGCACGCTGCCCTGGACCGCATGGACTCCCGCGTCACGCGCTGTGCCAGGGGATTGTTCGGGTGCATCCACTCCGGAAGGCGCTCGTGGTCCTGGGTGCGTGACAGGATGGCGAGGTGCGCTGGAATGACTGGAATGTTCAGGTCGTCGCACGCCTTTTTCGTGAGAAGCTCGGACGCACGCGGGGCCGGTGGCGGGAGGAGCACCCCGGGCGACGAGTCCGGCGTATTCTCCAGTCCCTCGTTGGATCCGTAGACCCCGATCAAGGCCTCCGTTCGGTCGTAGTAGGGGGAGAGGTCCTCGTAGGACATCGGCCAGTCGAGGCCGAGACCGTCGCGGGAGCGTGGCTTGAAGTCGTACTCCCCCATCCTGAGGGAGATGCGACCCCAATGGTTTGTCCGTCCACCCAGCATGCGGGCCCGCCACCATCGGAAGTCGGTGCCCGGCGCGCTGGAGTAGGGCTCACCTGGAACCTGCCAACCTCCATCGACTGTCGCGTCGTAGAACCCGAACGGCTTCTCCGTCGTCCCACCCCCACGGAGCGGTGCGTCCTTCGGGAGGTTGAACATCGGGGTCTCGGTGACGGGATCGTAATTCCGGCCGGCCTCGAGCATGAGGACCTTGACACCCGCTACCGCCAACACGTAGGCGCACATGCCACCCGCCGCGCCGGATCCCACCACGATGACGTCGTACTCTTGTTGGCTCTTAGCTCGCATCGAGACCCTTCAGGTAGTCGAAGCCGACCTGGACGCTATCCATCGGGTCGCTCAACCGAGCGGCCGGATTTTGATGTTGCGGAACGCGGCCCAGTCACCGTGATCCTGGAGCCCGATATGGCCCTCGGTCGCGGTCCCGTACTCGGGCCACTCAACGAACTTGCTGTCGGCCACCAGCTCTGCCCAATCCGGGCTGCCGAGCTCGTAGTCCACCAGCTTGACCCCGTTCAGCCAGTGTTCGACGTGGTCACCGTCCACGATGATGCGGGCCTCGTTCCACTGTCCGGCGGGCCTGACTACGCCGCGCTGGGCGGGGTGAAGCCCGAAATTTGAGCCGGCCGACGTGAGCGGCGATTGTCCGTCTCGGTGCCCCGCGTCGTCGAGCACCTGCATCTCCGGGGCGACCATGTAGATCGCCTCGGGCCCCTCGACGGCTCGGTAGAAAACCCCGCTGTTCCCGCCGGGCCCGACCTTCCATTCGAGGGACAATTCGAAACTTCTGTAGCTCTCGGCGGTGATGATGTCGCCGGCCCTCCCGACCCGGGTAAGCGCGCCGTCCACCGCCTGCCAGCCCTCGGGCATTCCCTCCTGCATGTAACCGCGCCACCCGTTCGTGGTGCGTCCGTCGAACAGCAGCCGCCACCCTGCGGCTTTCTCGGCGGCCGTGAGCGCATTCAAGCCCTGGGCGTGGTCTTGCGCGGCGGCCGGGCCGATTCCGATCACGATCGCCAAGCCGACGATCGCACAACTCCCTATGGTTCGACGCATCAATGGTCTCGCCCTTTCAGACCGACCACCCGGAGCGATATTCACGCGTCAGGTAGCGGTTGGCTTCCTCGATGTTGGTGATGCGCATGTTCTCAGCGTCGTACTCGATCGTGCGTCCCTGACCTGCCCTGAGCGCGACGATGCCGAGAAGCATGACTTCGGTGAGCGGCGCGGAGTAGTCGAAGCTCGATGTGGCCTTTGCCGTGCCCTTGCACGCCATCGCCCAGTTCATCTCGTGACTCTCCTCGACGCGCGGCTGCGTCCGGGGCACGGCGTCGGCGGCCTCTTGGAGGCTCTCGGGGAAGAGCTTTGGATTTTCGCCGTACGTCTCGTGCATCAGGATGCCCTCCTCGCCCACGAAGATCACGCCGCCCGTCCGGTTGAGGGTCACATCCTCAGGGAGCACGTCGGGCCGAGGAGGCATGAGGCCCCCGTCGTACCAGCTCAGCTTTACCGGCGGCTGAGCGCCGCGACGGGGGAACTGGTAATGGACGGTCATAGCCAGCGGATAGGTCACCGGGGCGTCCCTGGGCCCACCCCACGGGGTGGACGTCGCCTCGACCGACGTGGGGTACGTCAGCTCCAGAGCCCAGTAGGGGTGATCGATCAAGTGCGCGCCCATGTCGCCCAGCGCGCCCACGCCGAAGGGCACCCATCCACGCCAGTTGAACGGGTGGTAGACCGGATGGTAGGGCACTTCTTCGGCGATCGGGCCGAGATAGAGATCCCAGTCGATCCAGCTGGGCTTCGAATAGTGATCGCCCATCGCGAGGGCGGTACGCCGTGCGATCGAACCCCGTCCCCAGCCCTCCGGCATCTTCGTTTCCGGGTCCCAGGCGGCCGGGCTCGAGAGGCCTTGCGGCCAGATGGGGCGGTTGGTCCATACGTGTACTTCGTGAACGGGGCCGATAACGCCGGCCTGGACCCATTCGTTGATCAGGCGTGCCTCGTCACTGGAGTGCCCCTGATTGCCCATCTGCGTGACCACGCCTGTTCGGCGCGCGGTCTCGGCCAGGACTCTTGCCTCGTGCACTGAGTAGGTGAGGGGTTTCTGCACGTAGACATGCTTCCCCGCTAGCATGGCTTCCTTCGCGATAACCGCGTGAGTGTGGTCCGGCGTGGCGATGACTACGGCCTCGATGTCGACCTGCTTGTCGAGCATCTCTCTGAAGTCGGTGTACCTCCTGGCCTGGACGTATTGCTCTTGCCAGCGCACGCCCTCGGGTCGCGCCTTTCCGTCGCGGTCCTTGGTGCGCTCTTCGACCTTGCGCTCGACATAGTCGAAGTCGACGTCGCAGACCGCCACGATGTTCTCGGTACCGAGCTCCTGGGCGTTTTCGGTGCCCACGCCCCCGGCACCCACGATCGCGACGTTCAGGGTGTCGCTCGGCGCCTGGAAGCCGGCCCCGCCCAAGACGTGGCGTGGAACGATCATCGCACCGAGGGCCGCCTTTCCTGTGTCGGCGACGAAATCACGCCGGGTCATGGGGTGTTTGCGCACGGTGGGCAATCCTCCGTATGCGTTCGTCCTTGCCCACAGGTGCACCGATCAACGGCGTCACGCGGGGCTCACGTACGGCAAGATACGCGACTTCGGGGATTGTGACAGCAGAGCTTCTGATCGCACGAGGACGGTCGTCCTAAACGTTGAACCTCGAGTCTGCATAGGGGCCCCGTTCCGGCGGACTTCGCCTACTTAAGACATTTCGTCGCCGAGTCTCGCCGGGTCCTGTTCGGGTTCCGCCGCCTTTCGCCGCCTCTTGGGACACAATCGGGACACAGTAGGAGGTCCCCCCGTCCTCCTCCCGCAACCCATTCACGATTCGTCCGTAGAGTCTGACCCCCCCGACGGGTGGTCGGCGCGACGGAGCCATCTCCAACCCTTACGCACGGAGGGGAAGGCCCTCTCGATCCTACCCTTCATCTTCAGTCGCCAAACAGGTCGAGCTTTGGTCGTCCGGCTGGCCTCATAGACGCCCGGTGCTATCGGAGTGGCGGCGCCGCTCATCTGCATGGGAGGTTGGAAGGCGACAAGCTTGTACTGAGTCTCGTGGCGCATCGAGCGAGTATCCCAACTGAGGATCTTGATCGTGATCGGGAGCATCTTGCTTTCCCCCACCGTCATCTCGACGTTTTTCCACCAAAGCGTGATTTGCCCGTCGACCTCGACCTCCTCACTGGGGGCGAGGATCCCAACGCGCTCCATACCCATCGTTACGGTCGGTGGGTTCTTGAACTCGTCCTGGAAGATCATCGTGTTCAGCGCCGCGCCTCGGCCGACGTTCTTGATCCCCTTGAACTCAATGACGTCGTGTTCCTGCTCGCCCTCACCCACCGTCGTTCGGCTCCAGTTTGTCAGGACGAGCTGGGGGCGGACCGCCTCCTGGAGCTCCTGACGGAGGATGAGGTACAGCAGGAACGAGGACACCGCAGCGCCCCACGCCGCGATCGCAGACCAGATCGCCGGTGACACCAGCCTACTCCTCCAAATCCGCGGCCAGCTTCACGAGCTCCCCCTCGCTCTCACGACCTCATCCAAGGCTCGACAGACACCACCTAAGTCTGGAAAGAGGGTGGCCGCAGTGATGTTCGTCTCTCTGAGGCGACGCATCAGGGCGGGCTTCGCAGACGCCGGAACCGTGAGCTTCCGAAAGTACTCCTTCGGGCCGTCTTGATAGTCTGCCATCGCGGCGGTTAGCACCGCTTCAACGTCTGCGGTCACGTTGCGGCAAATCATGAAGGTCCCGCGCTGCAAGACCATGCGCTGAGGCATCGCACTCTTCCGCCTGAACACATCAATCACGCTCGGACTGTTCGGATCCTCTAGAACTGTAGGCTGACTGCGCTGCACCGGGGTCAGAGCTCCTGCGTCGACATGGATAGCCCGCATCGCGCTCTCAAAAGTCGCTACATGAAGCAGGTAGATGGAGCCATCCTTGGTCGGCTCGCCTCGACAGGCAAAGTACGTTGCTACGAAGAGCGACGTCGTCCAGTCCAGGAGACGCGTCGGGGCTCCGTAGTGCCGCATGACGGTCCACCAATCCACGGGCGCGGCCAAGGGGGCCAGGAGGCTGCTCGACATGAAATTGGCGGCGGCCTGTTGGAATCTCAGGGTCACCTCCTTCTCGTACTCCAGGAGGGCCGCCGCATCGGGGAGGTCCTCCGCGCCATCTAACGTCGCAGCGCGATGAAGCGTCGGCGTCAGCCGAAACGCCGACGATTCGTGGCCGCGAAATAGGTAGGGGGTGGTGAAGCCGTCGCCGACGTCCAGATGCTCCTCCAGGTCATTCAGTTTCCGCCAAGAGTCGATGACGAAAGGTCTACCCGCAGAGGTGCTGGTGTCGGACTCGGGACTCACCCCTCCAGCTCCTCGGCCAGCTTCACGAGCTCCCCTGCCCTGTCGGAGGCGTCACGGACCGTACTTTCGCATGAACAAGTTGACGCCCTCCAACATCAATCGAACACGCGCTGGGTCAGATACCTGATCCCACTCTCCGTGGGCCGCATGATTCCGTGTCCCGCCCCAGGACGTGATATCCTTGACATCCTGCTTCGAGATCAGGTCCGCCTTCCGGAGGGTCGTTGCATAGGCATCTATCCCGCGATTCTTGCCACCAAGAGGGAGACCCTGCTCCTCCACCCAGTTCCTCAGGAACTCCTCAAGTGCCGCGCCCACGAGGACCGCAGGTGAAGCGGGGTGGACTTTCTTATCGTCCAGGAGTTGCTGGGCTTGGTCCAAGAAATCGGAGACGACATCTATCTCGGCCTGACGTCGAAGCGAGATACCCTCCACCCAACCTTGTTCGATGGATTGAGCAAAGGCCTCAAGGATGGAGGCTACTGACTCCTTGAGGTAAACGTCGTTGCCCGTAACCTTCAGCTCGGAAAGCTGGCGGAAGAAGCCGCTCCGCTCACCGACGGTTAGGCGAGTGAGCTCTCTGGCTTCGGCGAGAAACCCGATTGCCTCACGGTCGCCCGAGTTCTGAACCATCTCCCAAGCTCGCTCCGCAACGTCCTTGAGTTCCATCTCAATCCTGAGCGTCGCCGCCCGTGGACGAGCGAACGAGACTTGAGATAGCACGACGAGCCGTCGCGCTATAGGACAGGGCCGAATCCTCGTCCAACGCAAAGTCAGGGGCGTGGGCAGCCTCATTCCGAAGAGACCGCAACTCGTGAAGTACGGAACTCAAGGAGGAGGATACTGCATCCGCTTTTTCCAACCCCCGAATGATCTGGAACGGGCTGTCTTTCGGGATATAGATCCCACGTGCCCGACCTAGCTCCTGAGCCGCTCGCTCAACGCCCAGCCAGGACTCAAGAACTGCCGCTCGAGGAGATACCTTGGCGACCTCTACGATGTCTGCCGGCAGTGGCGGCATAGGTACTACGTCGAGTGGAGAGACCGGCGGCAGCTCATCCAGCAACTCTGCTTCGATCACTTCGAGTCTCTCTTCGAACTCGAAGTCGAGAAGATCCTTATACCGGAACCTCCGAAGAAGGGGGATCAAGCGACCCAGCGGCTTTCGGAGCATCGCGATCGCGACCACGACGACCGCCGGCCAAGCAAGGGAGGCGATGACATCGGCTGTGAACGTCAACCAGTTCAACTGAGGTCACTCTCCTTCCACTCGAGAATTGGTGCCACCGTTCAACGCTTTTCACTGCTGGGGGGGGGGAGAGCGGCTGACGTTGTTGTTTCCCTACGACGCCGGGTAGCTTAGGCCTTGTCCGATGGCCTCGCTACCCCTCCAGCTCCTCGGCCACCGTCATAGTCTGGGCATGGTCGGGCGCGACGCGCCCTTTTGGTTCTCCCGCATTGTGCGATCTTGCTCGTCATGAGCGTCTGCGTGATGGCTCGATACCCGTGGAGTGCGATCACGGAGTTGGTCAAACCTAACCTGAGCGATTCCTGACGTAGAAAAAGTGCACCCCTTGGGCTAAGTTACTGGTGCAGAACAAGTTATAGCCAGTGCCAGTTGCTGCCACCCTCAACCCAAAGGGTGCCAAGTGATCATCTCCGAGTCACGCTGCTCGCGTAATGCCACGCCACCGTGTTCGATGGTGTCGAGATCACGTCGGCTACATCTGCGTGGGCAAGCTCTACGCAGACATCAAGGCCTATGCGGCCCAGGTCCATGCCTGTGCGTGGTCTGAGTACAAGAGACCGGACAAAGTCTGGCACTACGTAGAGTTCGGAGACCGCAGGGCGAGCTGGAAGAAAGGACGACGGGCTCTGTTGACTCGGCCCTTGGCTGAGGACGCTCAGTGGCTCCCCGACTTCGCTCGCCCCGATACACGCCTGTACACGAATCTCGGTAGGGGTGAGCACATCGACGTGCTACTCGAGGCCGCGGGCCTGATCGAGTGGATCGAGCCCGAGCACATCATCCGGCTCCACCACAGCCGGGGTGCCGACGAGCTCGTGCACCGGGCGCTCAAGGAGTTCGGCAGCGAGACACTGCCCTTCAAGCGCTTCGCCGCAAACGCTGCGTTCTACTACACCATGGCCGTGGCCTTCTTCCTCTACCAAGGCTTCAAGGAGGACGTCACGGAGTCCGTCGTGCCCATCACGTCCGATCCCACGAAGTTGCGACGCAGGGCCATCAACTTCGCGGCCAAGATCGTTCGGACCGGAGACCGCAGGATCCTCAAGGTCACGCGCGCTACATGGGATGAACTCCAAATCCCAAAGCTCTGGGACCTGAGTCGAGCTCCACCCCGCTTCACCTGGACGTAGACACCCGCTTTTTGTCCGCTACCTGAACGATCTCACCGGTTCGCGCCGGTACAGGGACTCGTGCGTCCCGTCCGCATCTGTCGGTCCCGAAATGGCATCCGAGATGGCACCTGCCCACCAGCCCAAGGTCTTTTCCGTGTGTCTCGGCACCTCTCGACCAGTTCCAAAGTCCAAAGCTACCGATCGTACCGCTCGTTTGCTGCTATCCGCTCGAATCGCTCAATTTGGGTCTCAGTAACACGCGTCGCTCCCATCCAATCACGGACACCTCCAATCGTGTGGAGCTGCCAAGGTGGATGTTCGGACGCCCGGTCGCCTATCGCTTTATGGATAGCCCACCCGCAGCGTCCAGATCTCGGACGCCGGTGTGTAACATTTTCACCCGCCACATATGTCACATTTACGCCCGCCGCCGACACGACAGTGAGGCTCTACGCGGCTTGGGGGGTCGGGGTCCTACCTGCGGCGGTGTTCGGAATGCTATCCACAGAGGGCGTAGCACCCTTCCGCCGGCGACCGAAAGACCCCACCGATCGCCCAACAAACCGCGCCGATGTAACTGCCAGTGTTATTGCCCGCAGGCCTAACGTGTAACAGCAAAACCCCGAAGGGCTCAAAGCCTCCCGGGGTTTATGCTTACCAAGTGGGCCTGGGAAGATTTGAACTTCCGACCTCACGCTTATCAGATATGAGGCTAGCGCTCGTGGGCGCTCGCCAGCGCTGGAAATCGGGAGATTTGGCCTGTTTTGCGCTCGTGGGCGCTCGCCAGCGCTCGTGGGCGATGTAACAGGTTTTGTTACAGCTCTGTTTTGGGGCCGATTATCTGAGTGCGGGATCTCGCGTTCCAAAACCGGTCAGGCGACCGGGGATGACTTGGCTCAGGCCGCGCTAAACCCCTGCCAGCTCACTGATTCACGCTCAGCTGAGTTTTGGAACAGGACGGGGAGGCAAGCGTTGCGGGTGGCTGATTCTCAGCCAGCTGTAGCACGCGCAATAACACGCGGCACGATTGTGAAGCTGCGAGGGGTCCAAAACGCGCCACGTCGACCGAGAATCATGGGGCTAAGCCCGCCCAAACCCCTGCGAGCTTACCGATTCACGTTCGGCTGAGTTTTGGGACAGGACGGGGAGTCCAGATACGCTTGTTAGGCAGACCCCGATCGAGGGGTCGTCACGCCTACGACAACCGATATGTCTCATGGACTCCCACATGCAGGATGTGAGCGGAAACTGCGAGCAACTCCGGTTTCTTTCCAATGCGGCAGTTCAGCTCAGTTCCGCAAGCTGCTCCTTGACCTCTGCGGCGCGACGCCGGCTGACCCGAATCCGGGTGCCATCAGCAAGCACGAGCTCCGCCCCGGCATCCCCGTCCGCCAAGAACCGCCGCACATGCGTGAGCCCAACCAGTTCAGAGCGACTCGCCCGAGTGAAGGATCCGGCGAACCGCGCCTCCAACTCGACCAAAGTGTAGTCGACCATGAACTCGCGTTCTACGGCTACCGCGTACACCTCCCCCTCCCGCGCCGAGAACGTTCGGATGTCTTCAATGGGGAGCAGCCTGTGCCCCCGCCCATCCCGGACCAACAGCCTGCGCGGCGCTGGCGTGCCCCCCGCCCCGATCGCGGTGCGAAGCTGGTCGATGAGCTCGGGCGGAAAGGCCGTGGAAATCGGTGTGCCCAGGCGCTTCCTTACGCGGTCCAACGCCTCCGAAAGGCGTACGAGATTCACGGGCTTCACGAGATAATCCACGGCTTCGTGATCGAAGGCTCTGAGCGCGAACTCGTCGTGTGCGGTCTGAAAAACCACCATGGGCCCAGGGTCGGGAAGATGGCGTGCGACATCGAAGCCATCGACTTCGGGCATGTTGATGTCGAGCAGGAGCAAGTCCGGGTTCAGCTTCTGCACCATCTCCAGCGCCTCGACGCCGTTCGCCGCCTCGCCCACGACCTCCACATCCAGCTCTTCCAGCATGATCTGAAGCCGATTCCGCGCGTTATGCTCGTCGTCGACGATGAGGATTCTCATGGACGGGGTTCCCCATCCGAGTGCCGCGCGCTAACAAAGGGAATGCGAACGCGAACGTGGGCGGCCGGACCCGGGAGGACCTCGATGCCATATCCCCCATCCCGTTCACCAAATAGCACTTCAAGTCTCCGCCTCAGATTCCCGAGTCCCGTGCCATCCGAGTACCCGCGGCGAAAACCCGGCCCGTCGTCCAGCACCTCGATTATGAGATCTTCACCATCTTGCCGCACCCGCACATCCACACGCCCACCGTCGATACGCGCGCCGACACCATACTTGACCGAGTTCTCCACGAGGGGCTGCAGCGTCATGGTCGGGATCTCTCCGGACCGCAAGTCATCGGGGATGGACCACTCCACACGAAGCCGCTCACCAAAACGCTCCCGCTCGATTTCCAGGTAGTCACGCACGTAGTCGACCTCTTCACCGACTGTGGTCAAGGGATGACGAGAGCGATCGAGTGTGCGTCGCAGGACCGAAGCAAGATTCTCCACGGTGGCCTCCGCCCGCACCGCGTCCGTCCGCACCAACGCGGCCACCGTATTCAGCGTGTTGAACAGGAAGTGCGGGTTCATCTGAGCCTGGAGCGCTGCAAGACGTGCCTCCGCGACCTCGGCCTGGGCCTTCTCCACCCGGGACGCCTGCTGCTTCGCATAGGAAAAAAGGAAGCGCGACGACGTGAACACCATATAGATCGACAAGCAGGCGACGAGGAGCACCGCAATAGCGCTGCCCCACCGGTCCGTTCCGCTCGCCATGATGAGTCCACCCGTACAAAAGAGCAGCCCAGCTCCGACTGCGGCACCCGTCGGTATAATCAGCAGCATGTTGGAGAACGCCGTGGGGTTGGCATTCCAATTCTCGGGCGTTTTCCGGCCCGTCGCTGATTCTTCGCCTGCACGAAAGAGCGTAAAGGTCGTCCCAGCTACGAGTGCACCGCACATAAACACCACCGAAACCGTGAGGCGGGCTACGCTGTCCGCGGTTTGGAGGTCGAAGCGATTCGACTGCACGATCACGACCAGCACGATCACGACCAGCACGACCCCAAAAAGCATCCCCACCATGCCGAACTTCAGCTGTGTTCGCGCCCCCTTAAGCGTCTGCCACGTGACTTCAGCGACCTCGCGAAATCCGAACTGCTCAGTTTGCACCGATCAACCTCCCCTCCGTTAGCACCTCAGACCTACCTCCCTGCTCAACCAATACGACGCAGGAGCATGAACTCCACAAGCGCCATTGCCGGGTCTAGCGCGTCGGGCAGCGCCAACGAAACCACGCCGGCCGCCGCCATGACCGCAAGTCGTGTACTTTTTCCGGAAACCGTCGCACCGACGATCTCGGCGCCAGTCACAAGCCCCAGAACGATTTGAAACAAGTCCATTCCCGCCTCCCAGAATACGCGATCCGTGCTCCACCCCGCAGGGGGCGCGTTCCGACGCATGGAGAATCGGGGAGTAAGCAGACGCTTTGCAGTGGGACCTGAATGAACGGTCGGATTCGACCGATGAGTGGTTTTACAGGGCTCTGGGTTCGATCCGACAGACGTCGAACTCGTCCCCGATTTCGTGTTTGATCAGTCGCTACCCGACGACTTCGAGCCCTGACGACCACACCGTGCAAATGGCCTGAATCACCGTGCGTCGTCGTCCAACATCCCCTGTGAACCCGCCGCCCATCCACGCATCCCCCCTTACCCATCCGAGCATCGACGCACCTTGAGCGCTCACCACACCTTCTGAACCTCAGCTCCACCACGACCGTAACCGGTCCTCCCTTCCGTCGAGCCAGCACGCCCTACGCCTGACCTGGCTTTCTTACGCCTTAGGGGTTTTAGATTGCCTATCCGTTCCGTCATATCGTAGCCCACGGAGCTTCGCTGCGGTGTGTGATCGATACGGGGTTAGCCGGTGGACCGGCTACAAGTGGATGGATCGATGGCGATTATCGACACGTAGCGCGATAGACGAGCGCTAGGCGGTTGCCTGAGCGACGACTTTCGTCCGACTCGGAATCCCGACATGGCGATAAATGACATCGCCATCGCCGTTCACAACGAGTGTTGTTGGAGAGCCCCTGACGTCGTATCGACTCGCTATCTCTTTGCCGAGCTT
>JADFRS010000007.1 GCA_022561145.1 Gemmatimonadota bacterium | reverse complement strand
GTTGATTACCAACACACCGCGCAACTCCTGTGGCCGACCAACCGCCTGCACTTCACGCAGACCTCGCCCCCCGTGGTGTTCGAGAACCTGGTAATTCTCGGCAACGGGGTGTGGGACGGCTTTGTCTACGAGCGGGACCCTCCGGGCAACGTACAGGCCTTCGACGTGCACACCGGCGACCTGGTTTGGAATTTCAACTTGATCCCACAGGACGGCGAAGTGGGGGTCGAGACCTGGGAGGACGAGTCTTGGAGCCGCGTGGGGCACACCAATGCCTGGGCGCCCATGTCGGTCGACCGTGAGCGGGGCTTGCTCTACGTGCCGGTGGGCACTCCCAGCAACGACTACTACGGAGGGGGCCGCCTGGGCGACAACCTGTTCGCCGAATCGCTGGTCGCGCTCGACGCGCGAACCGGTGAGCGGGTCTGGCACTTCCAGGCGGTGAGGCACGGCCTGTGGGACTACGACCTTCCGGCCCAGCCCACTCTCTTCCCCGTCACCGTGGACGGCCTGCGGATCGACGCGGTGGTGGTTTCGTCCAAGATGGGCTTCCTCTACACATTCGACCGCGTGACCGGCGAGCCCGTCTGGCCGATCGAGGACCGGCCCGTTCCGGCGAGCGCCGTACCCGGCGAGCGGGCGGCCGAGACACAGCCGTTCCCAACCAAGCCGGCGCCCTTCGCCAAGCAGGGGTTCACCGAAGACGATGTGATCGACTTTACACCCGAGCTCCGCGCCGAAGCGCTCGGGATCGTGCGGCGTTACCGACTCGGTTCGCTCTACACACCGCCCTCTCTGGAGGGCACGGTGACGCGCCCCGGGATCATCGGCGGCGGCAACTGGGGCGGCACCGCAGTCGACCCGGAGACGGGCTGGCTGTTTGTGAAATCCACGAACAGCCCGGCCGTGCTGAAGCTGGCCGAGGCCGACCCGTCCCGTACGGAGGGGCGCTACGGGATCGACCGAGGCCGCCGCTCTTTCCGGCTGGCCAACGGGCTACCCGTCCACAAGCCGCCCTATGGAACGCTTACCGCGATCGACATGTCGACCGGCGACCTGGTCTGGCAGATCCCGATCGGAGACACCCCCGACGTCCGCAACCACCCCGCCCTGGCCGGCATCGACCTGCCCGACCGCCTGGGCGTGACCGGCGCGCCCGGCCCCATCGTGACCCGGGGAGGCCTGGTGTTCCTTTCGGGGGGAGGTGATGTGCTATACGCCATCGACAGCGAGACGGGCGAGGAGCTCTGGTCCGCGGACCTGGGCCAGGGGGCGTACGCCAACCCCATGACGTTCCGCTCCGGAGACGGGCGCCAGTTCGTCGTGATCGCCACGGGGCGCGGCGCGGGAGCGAGCCTACAGGCGTTCGGGCTGCCCCGATGACGCTGACCAGAAGGAGAGCCTGATGGCCAAGAGCGATCGTCGCACGTTCCTCAAGCGGAGCGCCGCGGTGGTGCCCGCGATCGTACTCGGGCCGGAGGCGGCAGCCTCGCTCCACGCCCGGCCGCAGAGCGAGGTGCCTCCCGCAGCGTCCACCACGCTGGACGCGGGCCTGCTGGGCGCGGTGGGCGCCGCGGTTCTCCCGACCGCCGAGCTGGGTACGAATGGAGTGAGCCAGGCCGTCCGCGGCTTCCAGGGATGGCTGGACGGTTACGAACCTGTGGCCGAGCTGAACCACGGCTATTTCTCGGCCGAGATCCGCTACACACCGGCCGATCCGGGTCCGCGATGGCAAGCCCAGTTGGAGGCCCTGGACGCCGAGGCCCGCAAGCGGCACGAGGCAGGTTTCACTGAGCTCGGCCCCGCCGACCGGCGGACGCTCCTGGCTCACCACATCGGCCGGGAGGGAGCGAGCGGGCTACCTGGGCCGGCGCGTGCGGACCACGTCGCGGTGGGCCTGCTGGCGTGGTTCTACGCCACCTCGGAGGCCAACGACCTCTGTTACCGCGCAGACATCCGTAAGCAAGAATGCCGGAGTCTGGAGGATGTCGGCCGTCCGCCGGAGCCCATCCCATGAGGCCGCGTGTGGTGGAAGCCGACGTCTGCATCATCGGTGCGGGAATCAGCGCGGCCATGGTCGCCGAAAAGATCTCCGAGCGCACGGAGTCCCGCATCGTCGTGGTCGAGGCGGGCGAGAAGATCTTCAACTTGGAGGATCGCTTCGAGCACCGTGCGCGCTATCTGGCCTACGGCGAGAACCCCTGGCCCGACGACCACATCCGCGGTCAGACCGCCGAGGGCATCCAGTCACGCTCGATGTGCGTGGGGGGGCTGGCTCTCCATTGGGGCGGCACGGTTCCCCGCTTCACGCCCGAGGACTTCCGGCTGAACTCCATGTACGGTGTGGGCGACGATTGGCCGTTCGACTACGACGAGCTGGAGCCGTTCTACCAGGAAGCCGAGGAGCGCATCGGTGTGGCGGGGGAACGAGGACCGGCCGAGTTGGACCTGCGCTCCGAGCCGTACCCCATGCCTGCGGCGCCACTCTCGTACAACCTGCTCGAGCTCAAGGAGTGGGCGGAAAAGAGCGGCATCCCGTTCTGGGCCAACCCTGTCTCGAAGAACACGGTGCCCTACCGCGGTCGTAACGTCTGCCAACGCTGTGACACCTGCAACATCTGTCCGACCGGGGCCAAGTATTCGCCCGACTTCACGTTTCGGCAGTTGCTGGCGGACGGACGTATCGAGTTGCTGACCAAGACGCTGGTGCGCCGGTTGGAGCTCGAAGCCGACTCGGATCGGATCGAGCGCGCGGTTGCCGTGGATCGTGAGCGCCCGGGCGAACCGGTGGAGATTCGGGCCCGCGAGTTCGTGATCGCGAGCGGCTACGTGTGGAGTGCGCATCTGCTCCTGCTGTCCGAGAATTCCCGCTTTCCGGACGGGCTGGCGAACCGCTCGGGTATGGTGGGCCGATACCTCACAGGCCACAGACCAGCTTCGGCGTTCGTCGAGGTGCCCATCAAGCTCTATCCTGGCATGTACTCGTCGCACAGCCTGCTCTCGAAAGCGTTCCAACGGCCGGGGAAACTGGACCGCTACGTGAGGCACGACCTGCGGATATGGACCTCCACGACAGGCCGTAGCCCCCGCCTCAGAGACGACAGCGGACGCCTGCTCTTGGGGGACGAGGTCATGGCCGACTGGCGCGAGCGGACGAACACCGGCGCCGCGCGGCTTCGTGCCTACTACGACGTGATCCCCGACCGGGATAGCCGGCTGACCCTGGACCCGGGTCTCCGGAACGTATGGGGTGATCCGATGCCCAGGCTCACTTTCGTGGACGCGCCCGAGTCTGTTGAGCTCCGTGAACACACCGAAGCGTCGATCCACCGGGTCTTCGACCGGATCGTCCAGGCCGGGGGCGGACGCGTGCTCCGCCAAGGCGTCCAGAACGTGTATGACCACCCGGGTGGCGGATGCCGCATGGGAGACGACCCGACCACCAGCGTGGTCGATCGTTTCGGGCGCTCGCACGATCACGAGAATCTATTCGTGGTGGGTGCCCCGACGGTTGTTTCGGGCGGATGCGCCAACGGCACACTCACCTTCTCGGCCATGGCGCTCCGCTCGGCCGAGGTCATCGGAAAGGCGGGGTAGGCTCTGTGGCCGGGGGACCTGCACGCCGGATTAGGCAAGCGAAGGGATGAAATAGGCATGGCAAATCGCGCGCTACTCGCTCCGTTGATCCTGTGGCTGACCTCGGCCTGTGCCGAAGCACCAGGGCCACCGCCCATGCCCAAGGTGCTCGTGATCGGCATCGACGGGGTCCGGCCCGACGTGCTCGCGGAGGTGCCCACGCCCAACCTGGACGCCCTCGCAGCCGAAGGAGCGTTTACGGCACGGGCGCGTACAAGCCTCCCTTCGGTGAGCGGGCCGGCGTGGTCATCCATGCTGACCGGGGTTTGGCCTGACAAGCACGGGGTCACCGACAACGACTTCACCGGCAAACGCTACGAGGAGTTTCCGGACTTCCTCACCCGAATCGAAATGGTCCGACCGGAGCTACACACGTTCGCCGTGGCCGATTGGCCGCCCCTGATGAACGCAGACGACGGACGACCGACACTGGGTGTCACCATTGACGAAAGGCGCCCCCTGGACGGCTTCGAGTTGGGCTGGGTCGAGGCGGACACCCGCTCCGTGGAACTCGCCGTCGAGCACCTCGGGTCGGCCGACCCGGACGCACTCTTCGTCTACCTGGGCAATCCCGACGAGACCAGCCACCACTTTCGCTCCATCGGCGAGGAATACCGGGCGGCCATAGCGCTGGCCGACGAGCATGTGGGCCTCTTGGTGGCTGCGGTGCGGGCGCGGGCCACCTACGCCGAGGAGGACTGGCTCATTCTCTCGAGTACCGATCACGGCCGGCTCGCGAATGGCAACCACGGAGGGGACACGCCCGAAGAGCGCACCATCTACTACTTGGTCAGCGGGCCCTCCGCGAGCCGCGGTGAAATCACCGACTCCACCTATATCGTCGACCTCCCGGTCACGGCGTTGGCCCATCTAGGCATCGAAGTCGATCCGGCCTGGCGGCTCGACGGAAAGGTGGTCGGGCTAGCGCGCTGAGCCCACGCTCTTTCCGACCCGGCGCTTCGCGCTCCAGCGGATGGCACCCTAGCTTCCTCGAGGCAGGCGGGACGCACTCAAGGAGGGTGGATGACCCAGGACCGAAGGGATTTTCTGAGGAGCACGGGCGCGATTGGGGCCGGACTGGCCTTGGGGGTTGCGCCCGCACGCCTCGAGGCGTCCAGGCTATCAGCCGACACCGGGCGCAAGGCACCTCGGCGGCCAGCCGCCAAGCGCCTCCTCATACTGGGTGGGACCGGGTTCATCGGGCCCCACACCGTGCGCTACGCTGTCGAACGAGGTCACGAGGTCACGATCTTCACCCGCGGCCGAGCCGAGGCCGACATCCCCGACGTTGAGCGGCTCGTGGGCGATCGCACCGGCGACCTGGGCGCGCTGAAGGGCCGGACCTGGGATGTGGTACTCGACAACAACGCGCGAGACTACCGCTGGGTACAGCTCACCACCGAGCTGCTCAAGGACGCCGCCGAGCAGTACCTGTTCGTGTCCTCGATCTCGGCGTACGAGGGTGAGGCCACGGGATACGACTACGTCGACGAGCCTTGGTCCAAGCCGCCGATCGGACCGGACAGCCCGCTGGTGAGCAGGCCCGACGGGTTCGAGGATGGTCAGGAGGCCGAATACGGCCTCACCAAGGCGATCGGCGAGGAAGTGGCGCAGGCCGCGTTTCCCGGCCGAGCCACCATCGTTCGGCCCGGCTTCATTGTGGGCCCCGGCGACCGCTCGGACCGCTTCACCTACTGGCCGGTTCGGATCGACAAGGGCGGTGAGGTCCTCGCGCCGGGAGACGGATCCGATCCCGTGCAGATCATCGACGTGCGCGACCTCACCGAGTGGATAGTCCGGCTGGCCGAGAACGGCACGGCGGGCGCGTTCAATGGCGTGGGGCTCGGGTCACCCTTGTCCATGGCGGGGATGCTCCACGGCATCCGGGCCATCACGTCGAGCGAAGTCGAACTCACCTGGGTGCCTATTCCCTTCCTCAGGGAGCAGGAGATTCGGCCTTACGTGGACATGCCGATCTGGATTCCCGGTGATCCCCTCTCCGCCGTCGACAACAGCAGGGCGATGGGCTCGGGGCTGACATTTCGGCCCATGGCGGTGACCGCCTTGGATACCCTGGAGTGGCACCGTACCCGTCCGGCCGAGGCCCAGGCGGAGCTACGCGTCGGCATCAAGCCGGACCGGGAGAAGGAGGTGCTGACGGTCTGGCGGGGGAAACAAGAGGCTCAAGACGAAGACCCTTAGCCGCAGCATGGCGGGTTCTACCTTCATCGAGGTTCCAGCCGGGCGAAGAACCCGCCCGACGCGTACTCGCCACCGCGAACACGAATCAGAATCTGATTTTCTCCCGGTTCGAGGTCGATCTTAAGGCGCCAGCCCTGGTGCTCAGGATTCTTCCAGAAGTCGAACCATGCGTAATCCTGGCGGGGGTGGTATCCCGTGAAGGCACCGTTCACCCATATCTGCATGTGATCGACCGAGCTGACGGAAAGAACCCTCTCCTCGGCACCGTCGGACCGCACGGTGGTCCGGAAGTAGGCCAGCGTGCGATCTCCCTCGTAGTCAGTGACCGATCCCGTGATCACCGCGCCTCTCGGGTCTGCGGGAAACGGACGCCATGGATGGTCATTCCCGTCGCGGGAGCGCTCGATGGCCTTGTCCGAGGCGGCCAGCGGCCCAATCACTTGCCAGTCCGTCAGGAGGGCCTCGGGTTCGTAGATGTCTCCGTTGGGCAGAGCAGGGCCCACGTACTCGAAACCTTCGATGGAGGACACCGTGATGTCGTCGATCCAGACTCGAGAGCCACAGCAGCGGGGCTGGAAGCCGATCGAGCCGGACGTGAGCTCCAGCCCCGGGAAGGTGATCCGCGGGGCCGTTGATTCGCCGACGTAGAGGTGTGCCTCCCCGCCGACGATCTCCATGCGGAAGCTCTGCCATTCGCCGACGCGCACCGCGGACTCCCCGGTCAGCGGCGTGCGGTACTCCTCGTAGAGCGTCCGGCCCACGTTTCCGTCACGATGCGGATTGACCCGGATGTAGCTCCCGTTCCCCTTGATGTAGAGATTGCCGAAATCGGCGCGGGACCCCCGACGCCCGAAGTTGTAGAGCACGCCCAGATAGCTGTGGCCCTCGTCGGGAAACGTCATCTGCCCTTCGATGCGGAGGCCGCCCCAGCGCTCAGACCCCCGAACGAGCACATAGACGTCCCACCCGTCGGGCCGAAGCTCCAACGCCCGGCCGTGGGCCGGGTCGCGCGTCTCAACGATCTCGATGGCGTGAGCCCCAGACACCATCCAGCCGCTCAAGTCGCCGTCGAAGTGGTCCTGGAATCGGACCTGGCCCGCAAGAGACCCTGCCAGCCCCCACTGAAGAGCCAAGGCCGCCAGCGTCGGGCCGGCGAGCGACCCCCTCATCACACTTCCCATCGTGAATCCATTAATGATTAGACGCCGGAAGCGCCCGGATTCTTCCGACCCTTCCGGACACTACGCCGAGGTTCAGAAGGCGGCGCATTTCATCGCCACGCGCCCCGCCCTATTGCTTGCGCGACGTCCCGTCCAGATCGTCGGGATAGGGCACCTGCGCAAACCCCGCCAACGTCGGGGCAATGTCCATGGGAGACACGCGCTGTGTGTCGACACCGGCTGCGATCCCCGGGCCCATGAGGATGAACGGCACCCTGCGGTCATAGAGGTAGGGCACGCCGTGGGTCGTGCCTCGGGGCACGTCCCAACTCAGGTGGTTGGGCTTCATCAGGATCTCGACACCGAACCGGCTGAGCAGGCTTCCCGGTCGCCCCGGATAAAGGGAACGCCGCACGTAGACGGACATCGAGTCCGTGAGCTCACCGCTCAACAGGTCTTCGTGCGTCCATGCGCGCGCGACCCACGGTAGCTCCGACACCACTTCCACGAGGGCGTTCGGTATCGCGTTCGGGCCCCGCCCCGCGTACCCTCGAACGACCTCGTCGAACTTCACCTGCAACTCTCCGAGCGCCTCCCTCGTCAGCCGAACACCAGGGTGGTCACCATCCTGAATGAACTCCGGAATCTCGAGAACGCCGTGATCCGCGGTGAACGCGACGACGTAGGCCTCGTCACCGATCTCAGCGTCCAGGTACTCGAAGAACTCTCCCAGCTCCTTGTCGAGTCGAAGGAGGTTGTCGAGTTGTTCGCGGCTGTACGGCCCGAACGCGTGCCCGATCTTGTCGGTCTGGGACAACGAGATGGCCAGAAAGTCCGGAGTCTCGTCGTCACCGAGGTCCTCGGCGTCGATGGCTGCTCGAGCCATCTCGAGCACGAGGGCGTCCACGGCAGGCGTGGTCGCGAGCCATTCGTGAAAGGTCTGAGGGGGATCCCTCACGGGCCCCTCTCGGAATACGTGGGGGAAGGCGGTGTGGGTGCCATCCGCCTCGTAGACTGTCGTGTCGGGACGCGACCGGGCAAGCGCTTCTCTCGGGATTTCGCTCCACCAGGTGGAGTCACTTTGATACTCGGGGATCCTGCCTTCGTTGAACCGCCGCACCCACCGGGGATACTTGTCCCGGTAGTATATCGACGTGACGAAGCGACCTACCGATGCGTCGAACCAGTACACATGCCCGCGGTGGAGAGACGCCATCAGGATGGCGGCGCGCTCCTTGCCCGCGATGGAGACTACTTTGGTGTCGTCGTCGTACTCATACATCCAATCGGCCAGACCAGAACGCAGCAGCACACGCGGCGACGCGCCCTCGTACCCCGGGAGCTCGATCAGCGGCGATTCGGGGTCCAGGACGTTGACGACCTGTTTCCATGCGAGGTTGTCGTCCTTTTCCCACCAGACGTTTGCCACCACTCCATGCCGAGAGGGATACACCCCGGCGGCCATCGTCGCGTGTCCGGGAGACGTCTCCGCTATGGCATAGTCGTTCGTCGCGTTGGGATACACCCGTCCTCCATCGAGAAGCCTTCGAAAGCCGCGCGTGAAGAGGTCTTCGTAACGCTGGAAGAGATCGGCGCTCAGCTGATCGACCACGAGGAGAACCACCAGCCGAGGCGGAGCCTCCTGCCGGACGGGAGCATCCAGCGGGGAGGGGGGCGGACCCATGGCGAGCATGGGCACGGCCAGAATCATCATCGCCAACGCGAGGCGAACTCGGCTCATGGGTCAACCATCTGCTATAAGGGGAAGAACAATCTCTGGTGCTTTCATGAAGTCCGGAATAGTGTGCTACACGATTCTCAACGGAAGGATGCTCCCCATGCTCATGCGTGTGATTCTCTCAGCCCTGGTCATCTCGGCCTTCCTGCCGATCCCCGGGTCCGCACAGGAGGCAGTTCCACCCCTGTTCGCCTCGCACGAAACGCTCGAGTTGAGAATTGAAGCGAACTTCGACAAAATCCACAAGGAGCGGAAGGATAAAGCCAAGTCCTACCCGGCGACGCTCCGCGTAGAGGGTCCCGACGGGCCAGAGCAGGAGCTCGGGCTGAAGATCAAGACGCGGGGCTTATTCCGACTCAAGAGGAGCACCTGCAAGGACCCGCCATTGAGGCTCGACTTCCCCAAATCCAAGCTGGAGGGCACGATCTTCGAGGGCCAGAACAAGCTCAAGCTCGTGACGCACTGCCGGGACAACGACAGCTACGAACAGAACGCGCTCGAAGAGTACCTGATCTACAGGACATTCAATCTTCTGACCGACTCGAGCTTCCGGGTCCGGCTGGTGCGGATCACGTATGTGGATTCACGCGGGAAAGATGACGACAAAGTCCGATACGGGTTCCTGATCGAAGACGAGGACGCGATGGCCACGCGCCTCGACGGGTTCATCGTCCAAGCGAAGCAAGTTCATCCTAGCCTGCTGAGCGACGAGGACGCTGCCCTGGTCGCGGTCTTCCAGTACATGATCGGCAACACTGATTTTTCGGTTGTTTTCTTCCACAACATCAAGGTTGTTCAGACGGCTATGGGCTCCTATTTGCCCATACCGTACGACTACGATTGGGCAGGCCTGGTTGGGGCCCCCTACGCCAAGCCGAACAGCCGATTGGGCACGCGCTCGGTGCGGGACAGGGTCTACATGGGCTATTGTCGGCCGACCATGGACTTCGCGTTGATCTACCAGCGCTTTCAGCAGAATCACGAAGCCATCCTCGACCTGTTCGCCAACCAGGAAGGCCTCAGCGAGGACAACCGGAAGCGGGCCGCCCGCTACCTCGGGGAATTCTTCGAGACTCTCGAAGACCCGTCCAAGGCTGCCTGGAAAATCGTCGGCAGATGTCTGTCTGTTTGAGCTACCGCTAGAGGCCCCGGCTACTCCTCCCGTAGTGCGACCACCGGCGCGATCCGAGCGGCCCGATTCGCCGGTATCAGTAGGGCTACCACGCTCACGGCTGTCAGCAACAGCGGAATCCCGACGAAGGTGACCGGGTCCATCGCGCTCACGTTGAACAGGAACGAGGACAGCGCCTTGCCGAGTAGCACCGCCATCCCGAGGCCGAGCACGATGCCCAATCCGAGCGGCAAAATACCCTGCCTGAGGATCAGCCGTACGATGCTGCCGCTGTTCGCACCGAGTGCCATGCGGATGCCCAACTCGACGGTGCGACGGCCAACTGAGAACGCCATGACCGCGTAGAGGCCGATCGAAGCGAGCAGGAGCGCCACCACGCCGAAGATCGCGAACATGCCGCCGATGATCCTGTCCTCGATGGAGGCCTCTTTGATGCGCTGCTCGAGTGTCGCCACCTGGCTGACCGGAATGTCCGAGTCGATCCGCGTGATGATGTCCCGAACCGGCATCGCGGCCGCGAGCGGATCACCGTTCGTTCTGAGCATCACGGCAAGCCCGGCCACAGGGTTCTGACCGAGCGAAACAAACATGTTCTCGGGTGGATCGGCCGCGAAAGCAAGAGGCTCGAGCATGTCGATCGTGCGGACCACACCCACGACCGTGTGCCATGGGTTCTCGGAGTCCGACCGGCCCAATCGAACCTGCTTGCCGAGCGCGTCCTCTCCGGGCCAGTTTCTCTCTACGAAGCGTTGGTCCAGAACCACCACGCGCTGGCTCTCCAGGACGTCGGTCTCCTCGATTCCCCGCCCCGCCACAATCTCGGCACCGATGAGGTCGAAGAAAGTGGGCGACACACGCGTGTAACCTCCGAAGCGGTATTCGCTGTCATCCACGTAGTCGTGGTCCAGCACGCCATAGAAGCGCAAATTCGTTCCCAGAACCGGCATGTTCGACGTGATGGCCACCGCAGTCACTCCCGGGAGCGCCCCCAATTCGGTGCGAAGCCGATCGGTGACGTCCCGGCGGGCGAGGGAATCCTCATAGGTCGCAACAGGCAATAGGAGCCGCGCAGTCAGGATGCCCTCTTGCTCGAAACCGAAGTCCGCGTTTGAGATCTCCAGTGTGCTTCGGACCGTTAGGCCAGCGGCCACGAGCAACGCACACGAGACCGAGACCTCGAGCACCACCAAGGCCGCCGATCGCCTGGTTACACTGCGGCCCGAGCTGCCCCGCGACTGATCCTGTAGTATCGAGTGGACATCCCCCTTGGTGGCCTGCAGTGCGGGCAGGATACCAGATATCAAAGCGGAGGCGAACGTGATGCCGATCACGAACATCACCACGGCCGGGCTCACCTCGAACGTCATCCACGGCGGTATCTGGAGCGGCGTCATGACCCTGGTGAAGAGGTCGAGAGAGAACTCGGTCAGGACGAGCCCGACCACCGCTCCAGCCGCCGCCAGAACAAGGGTCTCACTCAAGAGCTGCCGAAGCACTCGGAAGCGAGCCGCGCCCAACGCAGTGCGGACGGCCAGTTCCTTCCCGCGCGCCACCGTCAACGCGAACAGCAGGTTGGCGACGTTGGCGCATGCGATGAGCAACACGCCTATCACTCCCACAAACATCGTGTAGAGGAGTCCTCGGGTCTCGTCGCCGACGAATTGGGCCAATATCCACAGCTCCATCACGGGGACGATATCCTCGTTGGTGTCCGGGAACTGCTGCTCGAGCCGGCTCGCTATGGCCGTGAATTGGGCGAATGCCTCGGCCTGCGTGGAACCGTCCGAGAGCCGCCCCAGCACCTGAAGACCCGGCCCGTCACGCCGCTCGAGCTCAGTCATGTCGATGGCCAAGGGCAGCCACATATCGCTTAGTGCCGGAAAGCGAAAACCATCGGGCATGACGCCGATTACCGTCGTTGGCCTGGCGTTGATACGGATCGTCTTGCCGAGGATGTCGGGATCAGCGCCGTAGCGGTTCTCCCAGATGTGGTAAGCAATGATCACCTCGTTCTGATCCGGAAGGAGATCCTGCTCAGGTGTGAAGGGACGACCGATGAGCGGCTGCCTCCCGAGCAGATCGAACGTGCTCGCCGTAATGCGCGCACCGCTGTAAGTCTCCGCCCGCACATCGTCACCCGAGAGGTTCACCGACGTGCCGTAATAGGCCGCCATCTCCGTGAAGACCGTCTGCCTGTCCCGCCAGTCGAGATAGTCGTGAATCCGCACGGACTGATTGAACTGACTCAGCGGAATCGTGGTCTGAACGTGGACGATATCCTCAACGGCATCGTAGTCGGGCGTGGAGAACATCACGCCTTTGATGATGGCGTACATGCTCGCCGTCAGACTGATGCCGAGCGCCATCACGATCACGGCGACGCTCGTCACGCCGATTCGGTTGCGTAGGATACGAATGGCGTATCGCATGTCTTGGAGAAGCAAGCTCATGGTGGCGCCTGGGCCGAAGGTCGGTTTCCCGTTCTGGGTTTCGGGTGACACTCGGCCCTACGGGTGTGCGGATGATGGTGTTTCGGTACTACCCGAGCAGCGGCCCTACTGCCTGACCCCGATTTGCAACGGCACGATGGTGGGTCCCCAGTGCATGCGGAGCGTGGCCTCGTAAGGCCCGACCACCGGAAAGTAGAACGCCAGGGCCTCCATGTGGGCCCCCTGCTCGGAGGTCACCTCGATGCGGAGCACCTCGCTGTCGAAGGGGAACATGCCGTGGTGGGTGTCCCACTCAGTCGCGAAGACGACCTCCCAAGGCCGGTTCTCCTGCGGGACCATCCACATCGCGTAGCGCCCCTTGGGCATGTCGTGACCGTTGATCGTGACGGGCTCGGAGAAGTCGATCCACGTGGCGCGGTTCGCACCCGGCGTCCAGATGGCGTCCCACTCGATGAGCTCACCGAAGAGCTCGCGTCCGCGGGCCACGGGGCGGTCGTACTCGATCCGGATCTCTGTTTCGTTCACGGTCTGGGAAACGACGCCGTGCTGGCTCGCCCGTTGGGCTGAAGCCGGTGTGATGGTCGAGGCAATCGCTGCCGCAACGAGCAACAAAGTGGTGCGCATGTAGGCCTCTCTTATTCGCCTTTCGTCGATCTGGTCTCTTCCAGAACTCGGAAGCGGGGCTACGCGTTCCTCGCGGCGCCGGATCTACCGAGCCAACACCTCAGCGGGGCCGCCACGGCCATACGCTCGCCGACGTCATGGGACTGGACCATGAGGTCGAAGGCGATCAACGACGCCAGCGACCACGTGAGCAGCTTCCCAGTCGGATTATAAACCCAACTCAACCCCATGGATCCAGCAGCACTCCACGACCTCGGCCAACTCGGCCGGTGGTGGAATCTCGCAGTAGATCGGGCATGGTCCGCTCACAGGTATCCCCCTGCGTGCTATCGGGCAGGCTCGATGTCCACCTCGATGTGGCGCCACTTTTCCTGCCTGAAGCGCCCGACGCTCAAGATGCACCTTGTGGCGTGACCCAGCAGGATCGCCAGCCAGATGTCGGCGGGCTGAAGCCCCCAGTTCGCCTGGATAATGGCACACATGCCGAGCGGCAGCACGATCTGTGACACGATCGAGATGTAGAGCGGGCTCTTGGTGTCGCCGGTGCCCTGGAGGGCACCGGTATAGGCTAGCGCTACCGTGACGAAGAGGCCCGAGATGCTCAGGTAGCCGAGCAGTTGCACGCCGATGTTGACCACAACCGGGTCTTCCATTCCGAACAGGCCGAGCAACAAACGCGGGATCGTCACGAACCCAGCCCCCACAAAGATGGCCACCCCGATGCCGATGGCGGCCGCCACGCGGGCGGCCTTCACGGTTCGATCGGGCCGATTGGCGCCCAGGTTATGCCCCGCTACGGCGGCCGTGGCACCCATCAGCCCGACCGAAGTCCACGTGATGAACGAGAAGAGCTGCACGTAGCTGACCGCGTACGCCGCCTGAGCTTCCGCGCTCAGTTCAAGCGAGCCAATGAACCGCAGGAGAAATACGCCGGCCACGTTCATAGCCACGCCCTGGACCCCGGTGGGCAGCCCGAAGCGGAAGAGCGAGCGGATGATCGGCCAGTCAGGCCGATACGACATCGTGCGCTTGAACGCCACCACCCACTTGCCGGAAAACAGCTTGTACAGAGCCACGATCGCGACCAGCCCGGCCGCGATAACCGAGCCCATGGCCGCGCCCGCAGTGCCAAACGCCGGAATCGGGCCGAGGCCCCGAATCAGGACGATGTTGAAGACGACGTTGAGGATGGTGAGGATGACGCCCAGGCGTAGCGGGGTCCGAGCGTCGCCCGCCGAGCGCAACGCTCCACCCAGCATGAAGAACATCAACATGCCGAAGCTGAACACGAACATGATCCGGAGATACGGCAGCGCTTCCGCCTGTACCGCCGGCGCGGCATTCACCAGATCGAGTAACGATGGGGCAAGCACATACCCGATCGGGGCGAGAAACACAACCGAGAGTACAGCGGCCGTCAGGAAGGCCTGGTAGACCGTGCGGTTCACCTTGTCCGGGTCGCCGGCACCGGCAAAGCGGGCCACAAGCACACCCATGCCCGTGAACAACGAACTGATGAAGACCATCACGACCAGGAAGATCTGCCAGGACACACCGATGGCGGCATTGCCGGTGAACCCGACGTAGTGGCCCACCATGGCATGGTCCACGATGCCTTGAAAGCCTCCGATCAGGTTCTGGAGCATGGTCGGCCACGCAAGGCGCCAGACCGCACGGCCGATCGGACCCTCTACGAGGGAGCGGTCGAAGGGCTTTCCTGAGGTCGTGTTGGCAGATTTTGGTGGGGGTTCGGTCAGGCTCGTGTCACCACGCCCGTTCCGCGGAGGCGGAGGCGAACTCATCTACAGGAGGTTCGTGGCGAAAACATGGCGCGCAACATGCTGCCCTTGCCGTGGTCTTACAAGTGTGGGTCTTCAAAAGGTGTGGTTCTCGCGGAGAAACCGCCCGGCGAGTTGCGCTACACGGTCCTGACTAGATCCCACTCCCCATGTAGTTCATGAGCGCCAGGTACAGCCCACCGGCGATCAGAATGATCACCGCCACCTTGAGAAGTTTCTTTAGGAGGGCGTAGATGCCCACCGAAACGAGGAGCAGGAGTGGGGCGAGAAGGATCGGGTTCGCCATGAGATATTCGACAACACCATCCACGTCACACCCTCCGCAAGAGTAACCACCCGGCACTCGGACTTCCGCGTTGCACCTAAGCCCAAATAACTCTAACACCCACTACGCGATCATCGGCAGTCCGGGTTCGCTACCGATTGGACCGGGAGACCGTGCTTCTCCAAAAAGCTTCTACAAGAGCGCGATCACCAGGCCGCTCCTGAGCTTCGGCTCGAACCAGGTGGACTTGGGTGGCATGAGACCGTCCTGCATGCAGACGTCGATGAATTCCCGCATGGTCACGGCCGGGAGGGTCACGGCATAGCCGTACTCGCCGGAGTCCACTCGATCGCGCAGGTAGAGCGCGTCTCGGTTGCTGCCGACGAACCTCAGGCGCACATCGCCCGCGTCCGGAATACCCAGCACCGCGCTGAAGAGGTTTCGCTGCACGATCCCGGCGGCAATGGACTCGGCGGCGTTGGACGCGTCATAGGTCCCCGGCTTCGGGGTCAGCTCGAGCCAGCGCCCCGCGCGGTAGAGCCCGATCTTGTCACTATCCCGCGGCTGGTACGCGTCCACCCCCTCGAGCTCCCGCACGTCGAACGACTTCCCAATACGTCGGAGATCATCGTCGGATTCGTCGGGCTTCACTTCGACCAGCCGGTTGTACGGCTTGATCGCCATAGTGGGTGCCGGGAAGAACACGGCCAGAAACTCCGCGTAGCCGAGCATGGCCGCGCCGGCGCTCCGGTGGTTTCCGTCAGCGACGTACGCTCGGGGCTTGGCTGCCAGGAGCGCCTGCAAATCGGAGATCTCCTCACCCTCGGTGACCAGCCAGATCCTGTGCCGAGTCCCCCGCTCGTCTTCGACCGCCAAGTCACACGGTCGGCTGTCGGCGTATTGCTCCAATGCCTCGGCGAATGCACCCGTCGCGTCGTCCACCGCGTTGTTCACGGTGCCCACGATGGCGGAGGTCCGCTCGATGAGATCGGCCCGCCCGCGCGCCTGCTTTTCGCGCACGTCCTCGTTACGAATGATGCAGCCCTCAGGTGTTTCCGCGGTGCGGATCTCATCGGTGCGGGCCATTCCGCCGAGTCCGACCTGGCGAACGCCCGGCCTGGAGGGTTCGGTCATCTCGACGACCCAGAGGAGTCCCTCGACCGTGCGGGTCAGTTCACTGACCGTCAGGGCCGCCATGTTCTCGGCGGCCCTCGTGAGGGCGGCGTCGGAGCCCTCCTTGAGGAGGCCAGCGGGTGTCGTCGGGTCCGCGTGGGCCATGGTTACGCGCAGGACCGAGTCGGTGTTGGCCTGGATGTAGGCGCCGATCTCGTCGTCGTCCTGGAACTCGTCATAATTGGGGCCGCTGACACGATCGGCAGCAGCAGAGCTTACGGGCACCAAGGCTCGACGCACGCGGTTCAGCGTGATCAAACCAAAATCTCCGTCAATAGACTTCCAGATCTCTCGCGGAGAGCACGCGACCGGCATAACCGGCGGCTCGTACCTGACCCTCTAGATCTTCGTCGGAGTCTCCCCAGAAAAGCTGGTGGTACATGAGGAGAAGCCCAGGCCGGGCCGCAGTGGCAAGCTCCGCCAACTCGTCCGTGGAGGTGTGGAACGAGGCATGGTAAGTCTGCCACTCGGGCGGCCGGCTGGGGAAGCGCGCCGAGGAGTAGACCTCGTGCACCAAGATGTCACAGCCGTCGCACGCCTCGATCAACGCCGGACTCGGACGAGCGTCACCCGAGATTACGATGGTCCTGTCGGCAGTCTGGAAGCGATATCCGAATGAGTACGGCCACGATCCATGTGCGACAGGGATGGCCTCGACGCGCACGTTTTCGTCCTCGTAGATGAGCCCACCCCTGCTCTCGTGAATGACGGCGCTGTAACCGTCCACGTACGGCTGGGGCTCGAGGCCGAAGAGCCGCATGTCGATGTCTTCACGCCAGGCTTCAAGAAGATGGTGCGTCATGCGCTCCAAGCCCGGCGGGCCATACACCTCCAGGGGCTCCGGCCGTCCCAACACCCACGGCGAGAACATCAAGTCCGGGAGGCCGATGGTATGGTCCGAATGGAGGTGGGTGATGAACACGCGTTTGAGGTCGAGCTCCGTGAGCGGCAAGTCATGGATCCGCGCGGCGGCCGCGGCCCGCCTTACGACGCCGGCACCGGCATCCACCAGGTAGGCCTGCCCGCCCACAACGACAGCGACGGCAGGACCCCAACGATCCGGGTCGGAGTTCGGGTTGCCCGTGCCCAAGATCACCACTCGTGTGCGGCTCTCGGCGGCCTGAGCCACGATTGGCGTCGGTAAGCCTTGGAAGAGGGCCAGCACCAACGCCATCCCCCAGGTTGGCCGTGCCCGCAGTAGACTGAAAGCCTGTTCGCTCACTTGTCCCTCACATGTCAGCCGTGATCTGAGTCCGCGCCGGCTTCGCGGAGCGGAGAACGGCGAGGGGACTGATTCTACGGCGCTCACCACCGAGGATGTCAACTCGATGTCGCCAGGAATCGGCGCCACCCCGGCCTTTCTCGAGCGCTGGGTACTCGAAAGCCCCACTGGGTCTGCTCTCGGTGGGGCTTTGGCTTCGTGTCAATTCCCGGCAAGCTTACCGCGGAAAGATCGCCCAAGATGATGTGGCGAGGTGATTCTGGATTTCGAGAAAAATGATGTCATTTGCGGACACGTACAGTTCACCGGTTTGGAAATTCTCGGATGAGCCGATCAGCGTCACCTGCAAGCCAACCCTTCCGTCGGCTCCCGTAAATCCCAAGGGGATCTTCAGCAAGCGCTGTGACTGGCTGGTCACGTCACCGATGCGAATCCTGGTTCCGAGACGGGTCGCGTAGATCACCGCGTCCCGCCAATTGTTGTTCGTCACCTCGACGTGGGGTGAGGATCTGACACCCCCAGCCCTGAACGGATTTTGAGAGGATCGGCCTCCACACCCCGACACGATCAAGACTGCCGCTACCGTGACCAAGTGCCTTCCGGTGCGAATCATGCCACCTGCCCTCCAAAACCTCGCTCATCGTGCCGCCCCAACCTACGTTGCTAGCCGGCGAGCGCTTACCTCTTAGCTTTAGAATACCTGACGCTCCGAGGAAGGTCCAGACTGGCGTGCGTTTACCCCTCCCGGACAGCCCTCCGGGGCACGCCGCATTCGGAGATGGCTCATGACGGGTAGTGGAAAACTCCATTGGGAAGGGGTGCACGAATCCAAGGAGCCGGACCAGGCGAGCTGGTGGCAGCCTGAGCCGACCCGCTCGCTACAGCTCATCGCGGCGAGCGGCGTGACCCATGGCGATCCGATCATCGACGTGGGTGCGGGAGTTTCTACCCTCGTGGATCACTTGTTGGCCTCCGGATACTACCACATCACAGTCCTGGACCTCTCAGGGGCTGCACTCAAGCGGGTGCGGGATCGGCTCGGAGAGCAGGCCCACAGCATTCGATTCGTCGAGGCCGACCTCACCACGTGGAGCGCACAGGAGGCCTATGCTCTCTGGCACGACCGGGCCGTGTTCCATTTCCTCACCGATCCGAACGATCGCGAGGCCTACCGGGCCACTCTGGCCGGCGCCCTGCGGCCGGGAGGACAGGCCATCATCGCCACGTTCGGACCCGATGGACCCGAGCGCTGCAGCGGCCTGGACGTCGCGCGATATTCCGCCGCGAGCCTCAGCGCCGAACTGGGAGACACGTTCGAGTTGCTGGAGTCGGTGGACGACATTCACCGGACGCCCTGGGGGGCTGAGCAGGCCTTCGTCTTTTGCCGCTTCAGACGCACGCACCTCCAAACCGAGGATCCTAACGGATGGCCAGCGAAATTCATTTCACCAATGCCACCTTCAGGTTCCTCGAAGAGCTTGCGGCCAACAACAACCGCCCGTGGTTCGAGAAGAACCGACCCCGTTACGAGGAACACGTGAAGGAGCCTGCCATGCGGTTCATTACCGACTTCAGGCCACTCCTCAAGAGGATCAGTCCGCATTTCAGAGCCGATCCCCGGCCCGTGGGTGGATCGATGTTCAGGATCTACCGGGACACCCGGTTTTCGAAGGACAAGAGCCCGTACAAGACCTACACAGGGATCCAGTTCCGCCACGACCTCGGGAAAGACGCCCATGCGCCTGGGTTCTACTTGCACTTGGAGCCTAAGAGCGTCTTCATCGGGCTAGGGTGTTGGCATCCTGACGGCACCTCGGTGAAGAAGATCAGGGATGCGATCGTCGACGACCCAGCGGGTTGGAAGCGAGCCACGCGCAGCAAGAAGTTCATGAGCCGTTTCGAGTTGGCCGGCGACTCGCTGGTGCGTCATCCTCGAGACTTCGACCCTGACCACCCGCTCATCGAAGACCTCAGGCGGAAGGATTTCATCGGCGTCGCACCTGTGTCTGAGAAGCGGGTCACGCAGCGTGGATTCCTGGAGGAATTCGCCAAAGCCTGTGGCGACGGAAGGGGCATCGTACGCTTTCTGTGCAAGGCCGTCGACGCGCCTTTCTAGCGATCCTGGTTGTCTGGCGCCCGACGACTCCCCACATTCGCCGAGTCGGGTCGTTCGGGTAGCCGAGGTAGCACCACCCTTCTCCCCACTTTGTGGAGTCCCCTGTTGAAGCTGGCCGAGATTCAAGCCGTGATCGACAGCGCGAAGGCCAGGGGCACCGAGCCCTTGGAGCGCTTCATACGCGATCGCCTGCAAGACGCCACCGAGGACGAGATCCAGGAGGCGGTCTCGGTAGCCATAGAAATCATCGAGACCGTGCCTATCTTGATGGCGAGCGCTTCGCAAGCTGCCGAGGAGCGGGGCCTGACAGCCGTGGTCGAACCCGTTCTCGAGCACGCGACCCGATACTTCTTGCACCCGATGGACCTCATTCCGGAGATGACGCAGGGCCTCGCGGGCCTGCTGGACGATGCGTACCTCGTAATGCGGATTCTCCAGAACCTTCAGCGTGGGCCGAAGCCCCTTCTCGACTGGGACCTGGATGAGCCGATCCGGTTCATTCGTAGGATCGTGGGCCGTGAACTCGGCGAAAAGCTCGATCAACTGGCCATGACCGCCATGAGCGAGGTGTCGGAAAGCGTCACTCATCTCTGGCAGCACATCTCGGTACAGGCGTAGCCGGGTCTCGCCCCACTCCGGGGATCCGTCTGAGGGAGCTACCCATAGCTGATGACCGTCTCGCACATGCTCCGCCTCAACCTCCTCCGCGTCGTACGCTTTGCGCTTCTCGGGCTGGTTGTCGGCGGGCTGCTCGGCTACGTCAACTTCCTGATCGTGGATGCCCAGCCGGGTGCCAACATCCTCTGGGGCCTTCTGGCCGGGTTCATGATCGGCGCGACCGTCGGGACAATGGAGGTCTTCGTCTTCTTCGGGCGCATGCGCAATCCCTCGTTTCGGCTGCTGCTTGCGCTACGACTGTTTGTGTACATTGCGACGCTCTCTGTCTGGCTCACCGCCGCGAACGCCTTCCGGCTGGCCGAAGCACGCGACACCACCATGCTGGGGGCCGCGCGCTTCTACGTGTTGGAGGGCCCGTTCCGGCGTGACTTCCTCCTGGTCTCCGTGGCGTCTCTCCTGTTCATCTGGGTTCTCCAAGCCAGTCAACTGCAACGCAGCCGAGACGTTTTCAACTTCATCCTGGGCAGGTATCACACACCGCAAGAGTCGGAGATGGTATTTCTCTTCGTCGATCTGACGGCTTCAACCAGCATAGCCGAAGACCTCGGCCACCTCAGGTACAGCGCGTTCCTCCAGGACTTCTTCTTCGACCTCAACACCGCTGTGTTGCCATGGCGGGGGACCGTCTACCAATACGTCGGGGACCAGGTCATCATCGTATGGCCATGGAAAGTGGCCACCGATCAGGCGCGCTGCGTGGAATGCTTCTTCGCCATGCAGGATGCGGTGGAGGCCAACCGCCAACGATACATCGAGTCCTACGGCATCTGCCCGGAATTCAAGGGCGGACTCCACGGCGGCATCGCGGTCGTCACCTGGGTCGGCGAGATCAAGAAGGAGATCGTCTATCATGGGGACGTGCTCAACACGGCTGCACGCATCCAGGGCCACGCCAAGGGCAGCCCCTACCCATGTGTCGCCTCGGGCGATCTCCTCGCGGGCCTCACACTGCCGGAAGGGTTCGGGTCGACCGAGGTGGGTGAGGTCACACTTCGCGGAAAGGACCGCGGGTTGGATTTGCACGGGTTGGAGCGTGCCTAGACGGGTCCCACGCCGACTCGCACCCGTCCCGAACGCTCCACCGTGGCTCGGACCCCGGACCGCAGTCTGCTGAAGTCTTCCGGTCGCAGCGCCACTACCGGAAGAGCGGATTGGTACATCTCGCCGGCGACGATGGACGCGAGCGCCAGAAAGGCATCGACCTCAGAAGTGAGGATCGCGGCCGGCGCCTTGCCCGCCCGGATGGCTTCCAACAGAACGGCGCTCGTGGTGCTGGAGCCGCGCGTAGAAGGGATTGCCAGGATGCGGCCGTTCGCGTTCAAACCGGAGAGCGCATGGCGGCGGTCGATGATCTCTCCTGTGTCCGAGTCGTAGCCACCCCAAAAGCTCAACGGCTCGGAAGCGACAAGGAGTTGGCCCGCCGCTTCGCCCGCGACGAGCGCATGACCCTCGAGCACGAAGGCGGTGCCCGCCGTCACGTCCATGCCGAGTCATCCCGCGTGACGCGCCCCTCAATGGCGGAGCGCACACAATCGACTGTGCTTCCGAACGCCATCGCCCTTCGGAGAAGTCCGGGTGTGTAGTAGGCGTACTTGGCGGAGTTGGTCATCAGGACGCGGGTCTCGGCAGCCAGCATGGGCGTCGTCAGGATGCACGTATCCACCGTCACCTCGCCCCCGAATCTCTCCAGGGGACCAAGCAATCCGGCTTTTTCCGCGATCAGCTTCACGGCACGTCCACAGGTGACCAGGAAGCGCACATCGGGGTGCCGCTCGGCGCCCTCCAGCAGAGGCGCGAGGGTGCGGAATTCCTCCAATGAGAAGTGCGGGCTCCCCAGTACGACCATATCGAGAGCGTCGCCCCCGGCGGTGTGCAGATCCGCTCGGGCCGATCGCAGTAGGTCCATGGTCACGGCGATGACCTCCGACGGCCGACCTCCGTGGAAGGCTGCGTCCAGAGTCGGTGCTTCGGGCGTGACGCCGACCGCATGGAACAGAGCCACGGCGCCCGACGAGGCCATGGCTGCACCCATGGCCTTGAGTTGGTCCTCGGTCGGGGCGGCCTCGAACCCGTCCAGAACGGGAACCCGATGGCCCGCGACGGACCCGATCCAATGCCCGAGCACCGGGTAGAGTGCGTCGTCCCGCTGTAAGGAGGAGGGAATGTCGCCGAGGCGGAAGAGCACTCTGCCACGGCGGTTTTCATCCAGGTGCAGACCCACCGCCGGTACCCGGCCGGTAATCGCCGCACAGATGTCCAGAAGGTCGGGGTATCGCTCCGTACGAGCACCCAGTACGGAATTCGCGAAGACGATGGCGCTCGACTCTCCCCACGCGATCTGCTGTCCAAATTCGGGCCGTGCCTCCGTCTGGTAGGGGGCACAAGTCCAGGACGGCGTACACCCCATGCCCTGATAGGCCTCCATCTGCCGACGCGCCTTCGCCGCCCACTCCGGTGGAACCGCCCAACGTTCCCAATCATGTGGATCGACGCCCGCCACATTGAGCGTCGTGGGCACCACGACGTGTGCACCCAAGCCAGCCAAACGCTCGGCGTACTCGAGCGTGGCATCCCCCATGTAGAGTGCGCTGTCGATATGCGCCTGCGTGATGTCCAGCAAGGCCTCGGCACCCTGAACCTCGGCCATGCGTGTGAGGATGGACATGGCCATGCGCGGCGCCTCGCCGTGCTCTCCGGCGAGCAGCGCCCGGTCGTGATCGGTAAGCGAGGTGCTCACGATTCCTCCATCCAGGCTTTCCAGGTCTCGACCTCGTGGCCGATGGTGAGTCGGTGCTTCCACCGTACCAGAGGCGTTCTCAAGATCAAGGGTTCTTCCGCGAGGGTCTCGAGCCAGCGCTCGTGGGAGTAGTCGGTCTGGCGGAGGCCGAGGCTCAGGAACCGCTTCGAATCGCGATCCACCACCGTATCGACACCGAACTTCTGCAAGAAGCGCCTCAACTCGCCGACGGAAGCGGCCTTCCGTTTGAGATCCACAAAGTGGGTCTTGACCCGGCGCTCCGAGAAAAAGCGGAGCGCCTTTCGAGTATCCATGCACTTCTTCGTGCCGAAGATCTGTACGTCCATCCACCGCCTCTTGTTCGGCGTCGCGAACGCTCGACGCACAAGGTGCGTGCCCAACGCCCCTCTTTCCAGCCCACTCCCGTTGCCCCGGGGGACAGAAGCTCCCAACATGTGCCTTGCCCGAAACGGGAGCCAGTGACCTCCAAGGAGACCAGCATGCCCCTGCCCACCCTTCGAGCTCTTCTCGAAGCCGGCCACGACGACGCTCCCGCGTTCTTGGCGCCCGGACGTGAGGCCCTCACCTACTCCGGTCTGCGAGCCCACGTGGACCGGACTGTGGCCGAGCTGAACGCTCGCGGCATCGGCCGCAACGACCGGGTGGCAATCGTGCTTCCGAATGGGCCCGAGATGGCATCCGCCTTCGTGTCGATCGGGGCGGGGGCGACCACGGCTCCGCTGAACCCCTCTTACAAAGAGCGGGAGTTCGACTTCTACCTGTCCGACCTCGGGGCGAAGGCATTGGTGGTCGAAGAGGGAAGCACGTCGGAGGCGATCGGCGTCGCCAACCGGCTCGGGGTTCGGGTACTCGAGATCAGGGCGGGCGATGAGAGGCCTTCAGGTGAGTTCGAGTTCGTGGGCGAGGCCTCCGAGGAGTCGCAACCCTCGACCGGTGGTGGGCCCGCGCAGGCCGACGACGTGGCGCTCGTGCTGCATACTTCGGGCACGACCTCCCGCCCCAAGATCGTGCCACTCCGGCAGAGCAACGTCTGCGCTTCGGCAGACAGCATTGCGAAGGTGCTCGAGTTGACCCCGGACGACCGCTGCATGAACGTCATGCCCCTGTTCCACATTCACGGTCTCATGGCGGCCGTGTTGTCGTCCCTAAGCACTGGTGCCTCCATCTTTTGCACACCGGGCTTCAACGCCCTCAAGTTCTTCACGTGGCTCCAAGAGTCCGATCCTACGTGGTACACGGCCGTCCCGACCATGCACCAGGCGATCCTCGGGCGCGCACCCCGCAACCAGGAGATCGTGGACGCCGCACGGCTGCGTCTCGTGCGTTCGTCCTCGTCGTCCCTACCTCCCCAGGTGATGGCCGACCTGGAG
The DNA here is from genome assembly GCA_022561145.1 of Gemmatimonadota bacterium. Taxonomy (GTDB): domain Bacteria; phylum Gemmatimonadota; class Gemmatimonadetes; order Longimicrobiales; family Gaopeijiaceae; genus JACZXQ01. Next base: position 26,402 of record JADFRS010000007.1, on the reverse strand, counting down.
AGCGTGTTCGGCGCGCCTGTGATCGAGTCGTACGGTATGACTGAGGCATCGCACCAGATGACGAGCAATCCGCTCCCGCCCAGAGCCCGAAAGCCCGGCACGGTCGGTATGGCCGCCGGCCCCGAGGTGAGCGTGATGGACCAGGAGGGAGGCCTGCTCGCGACGGGCGCCATCGGCGAGATCGTCATCCGCGGGCCCAACGTCACGGCAGCCTACGAGAGCAACCCCGAGGCCAACGCCTCCAGTTTCACCAACGGCTGGTTCCGGACCGGCGATCAGGGCATCATGGACGACGAAGGCTATCTGAGCATCACTGGCCGCCTGAAGGAGATCATCAACCGCGGGGGCGAGAAGATATCCCCGCGCGAGGTGGACGAGGTGCTTCTGGACCACCCGGCCGTGCAGCAGGTGGTCACGTTCGCCATGCCGCACGAGAAGCTGGGCGAGGAGGTGGCGGCGGCGGTCGTGCTACGCGAAGGCGTGGAGGCCACCGAGGGAGAACTCAGGGACTTTGCCGCCGAACGGTTGGTCGCCTACAAGGTGCCGCGCACGGTGCTCTTCCTCGACGAGATCCCCAAGGGAGCGACGGGCAAGGTTCAGAGGATCGGCCTCGCGGAGAAGCTTGGGCTGGCGTGAAAGAAGGAGGGGTACCCGCATGAAGATCTGTGTCTACGGAGCCGGAGCGATCGGGGGCTACCTCGGCGCCGAGTTGGCTCTCTCCGGAGCAGACGTCACGCTGATCGCCCGCGGGCCCCACCTGGCCGCCATGAAGCAGCATGGCGTGCGACTTCAGATCGACGGTGAGGAGCGGATAGCGCACCCGCTCTGCACGGATGATCCAGCCGAGGCCGGCCCGCAGGACTACGTGATCGTCACGCTCAAGGCACACTCGGTGCCGGCTATAGTGGACGTCATGCAGCCACTGCTCGGCCCGGACACGGCGGTAGTGTGGGCGGTAAACGGGGTGCCCTGGTGGTATTTCCACCGGCTAGAGGGCCCCTGGGAGGACCATCGCCTGGAGAGTGTCGACCCCGATGGCGTACAGTGGGACAAGATCGGTCCCGAGCGGGCGATCGGCTGCGTGGTCTATACCGCCGCGGAAGTGCTGGAGCCCGGTGTGATCCGCCACATCGAAGGCAACCGGTTCACCTTGGGCGAGCCCACCGGCGAAAAGACCGTTCGCGTCCAGCGCCTCTCCAAGGCCTTGATCGCCGCCGGTATCCGTGCGCCGGTGCGCCGTATCCGTGACGAGATCTGGCTCAAGCTTTGGGGCAACCTATGCTTCAACCCGATCAGCGCCCTTACGTTGGAGACACTCGACGTGTTGGCGACCGAGCCCGGCACCCGGGCGGTGGCGCGAGCGATGATGATCGAGGCGCAGGCCATCGGCGAAAAGCTGGGCGTTCGCTTCGCTGTGGACGTGGAAAAGCGCATCGACGGGGCGGCCGCGGTGGGCGCGCACAGGACGTCCATGCTTCAAGACCTGGACAAGGGCCGGCCCATGGAGATCGATGCGCTGGTTACGGCCGTCCAGGAGATGGGCCGGCTCGTGGACGAGCCGACCCCGACGATCGACACGGTTCTCGCGCTGATCAGGCAGAGGGCGAGGGTGGCGGGAACGTACTAGTGTCCCGTTACGAAAGTTCGCGAGCCACCAAGAGGGTCGGGGCGCCGTGGGATCAAGGCGGGACGACGCAGCGTAACGTTAGCGGGCACCGCGCGAAGCGTGGTCGTAAGGAGTTCCAACGCCGAGGCCACGGATGCACCGTGCCCTCGACTGGCCGAGACACATTGGTAACGGGACACTAGGGCCGAAGGAGACGACTCATGAACGCATGGAGGACGACCCGGCTTGGGGTGGTATTGCTGGCCCTCGCCGCCTCGCTGTCCGCTCAGGAGCGGCTGGCTCTCGTCGGCGGCATGCTCATCGACGGCTACGAGCGGCCGCCCATCCATCACGCGGCCATACTGATCGAAGGGAATCGGATCGTGGCGGTGGGCGCGGTCGACGACATCGAGATTCCACCGGGGACGCGTGTCATCGACACGAGCGGCCGCACCATGCTGCCCGGACTGATCGACATGCACGCCCATCTGGATCTGGTCGGCCACGGCGACTACGACCGCTGGTACGAGTTCGTCGCGGAGACCGACCGCATCGAGGAGATCATGGAAATCACCTCGAAACAGTTGATCGACGCAGGCGTGACCACCGCGCTCGACCTGGGGGCGTCGCTCGACCTCCTGAAGGTGCGTGAGCGCGTGCGCCGGGGCGAAATCCCCGGCCCGCGGATCTACACGAGTGGGCCCTGGATCACGCGGGTGCGCCTCGCCGGTGTGCCGGATGAGCTACAGAACGTGGTCGCAAGTCCCGAAGAAGCGGCGGCCAAGACGCACGAGTTGATCGACGCCGGCGTCGACGTAATCAAGACGTGGGTCGGACTCACGCAGGCCGACTTCGACGCGATCGTCGAGGCGGCTCACTCCCGGGGCGTGCGGGTCCACGCCCACCTCTACGAGCCGGAAGCGATCCGGAAGGCGATCGACGCGGGCGTGGATGTGTTCCAGCACATGGGCTCGGGTGGCAATCCTCCGTACGAGGAGGCCCTCGTGGCTGAGATCGCGCACAAGGGCATCCCCGTCGTGCAGACCATCTCCCACCGCATCTGGGTCTACCCTGCCACCTTGGCGTTTCCCGAGCGGCTCCAGGACCCCCGCCTCAAGGCGAGCCTTCCGCCCGACATCTACGCGGAGCTTCAGCGCTCCTTCGTGGACTTCGAGCGGCTAGGCTATTTCCGCACCACGCCCAGACAGATCCGAAACAGCAAGGTGGCCGCCCGCCAACTCATCGAAGCGAACGTGGTGATGGCCATGGGGACCGACGCGGCCAGCCCGCTCAACTTCCACACCGAGGCGGCGTGGCGGGAGATCTCGGCGCTTGTAGACAGCGGCATGAGTCCGATGGAAGCCATCTCGGCAGCGACCAAGACGGGCGCAGAGATCCTGGGCCTCGGCCCCGACCTGGGTACGATAGAGCCCGGCAAGCTGGCCGACATCATCGTCGTGTCGGGCAACCCGCTCTTCGACATCAACATGCTCGCCAACGTCGAAATCGTGGTGAAAGACGGCCGGGTAATGAAGGGTGGGGACCGCTAGCCGTTTCGTCGCTCTACGCGGAGGCTTGGGGAACGGTCTCCAAACTCTCCAGGTAGGCCGACCGCAGCATCATGATCGCCGCGTAGCTGACCACGACCACGACCAGCCAGCGCATCGTTTCCAGAGGCAGCGATTTCACGATGAACGCGGCGATCAGCACCGCCGGCAGCCCACCCAACGCCAAGCCGATCGCGGGGCGTAGCTCGTACGCTCCGGCCTTGATGAACCGTAGGGCCGCCACGGGCATGAGAAACGCGGACGAGCCCATCATGATGGGGAAGGCCACCGCCGGGTTCATTCCGAGAAGGCTGATGATGATCATCGAGGGCGCGTACATCCCGATGCCGAGCGTCATGAGCGCACCCAGAATGAAGCTCGTCACGGCCGCGACGCCGAGTCCCACCCCGCGAAGGCCGATGGCCTCCCCGCCGACCGGCGCGAACCCCAAGTTGGCTGCCACGAACGTCACCGCGGCCAGCAAGAGCGCGATGCCCATCCCTATCTGAATGTTGCGGCGGGGCCAGTTGGCGACGACCCCGGCCCCCAGCCAGGCCCCGAGAACCGAGGCGCCGATCATCGAGGCCAGCGTGACCATGTCCACTTGGATGATCGCGATGAAGATGAAGGCCTGAACGATCACCGGCGGCGTATGTCCGACGTGCATGGTTCCCGGGATGCGCTGGTCGGGTACGACGTTCTGGAGCTTGAACCACGAAGTGGTGGGGGCGAACGACCCTATGCCAAGCGTGTCGAAGAAGTTCGTGACAAACCCGATCGCCGCCTGAAGCGGAGACGGCAGCTTGGAGCCTTCTTCAGCCGTGGATTCGCGGCCCCCCCGCACGCTTTTGACCCAACCGCCGACGAACACCAGGCCCAGTCCGGCCAGCAAGACAAACAGTACCACACGCATGGTCCTAGCCTCCGAAGAACATTTGGCGAATCTGCCCCGCGAGCGGGACCGCGCCCACCACGGTCAACCCAAGGAACACCACCAGGCTGCCCCAGGCGAGCCAGCGCTCCAGCACGCTCGGGTAGAACGCCTTGTCTTCCTTGGGAATGACGGTGAGACAGTAGTACAGGTTCAGATAGAAGATCACGGGCGCGATGAAGAAGGCCAGCGCCGAGGCCAGCAGCACCAGAAGGACCGGCTTCTCGAAACCGGCAATGATCGCCACGGAGGCTATCAGCGAGTAGAACATGGTCGCGCGGTAGATGTTGTACTCCGAGTACCACGTCTTCCGATGCTCCTCGGTGATCAACGCCCGGTCGATGCCCTGCAACCTCGCCGTCCCCCGGAAGAGATTCCTGCAGCATGCGCCCACGATTCGCGGCCAGCCGTCGAAGTAGTTGAAGGCGGTGGAGAACGTCGCCGCGAACGCGCCCAGCATGAAGACGACCATCATCCAGGGTCCGACGCTGAGCGTGAAGATCCCCGCGATCTCGCCCATTACGGCGCGCCCCTCGACCGGACTCGGATATAACCACACGGCCGACAGCAACAGGAAGATGCACGCGATCACGAAGGACACGACGTGGCCCAGACGGAAGTCCCAAAGCCCGGTCACGAACCAGCGGCGCGCATACTCGCGAGCGTGGGAGGGCATGATGGCCGTCTGGACCGTCAGATCCCCCTTGTGTGGGTCCGACGAATCGAAGCGACCGGCGAGCCCGACGGCCTCCAGCCTCTTGCGGATCTTCGCCATCCCCACGCCCTTGGCCTTGCCCCACTCCGACGCCTGGAGCGACACGTCCATCCCGGTGGGGAGAAGGCCCAGGAACGCGGCGATGATCAGCCACGACCCCACCGGGGTTTCCACTTGGAAAAAGTGTCCCATGGCGGAGATCGGGGCGGGCTCGACGAAGTACACCGCAACGGTGGACACGAAGAGGACGGCCGCCAGGATCTTGGCGGCCAACTCCACCGTCTTGTAGCGCCCGCGGAGGAGGATGGCCACAGACACGACCCCCAGGATGGCGCCGTATACCGTCATCGAGACGGGAAGGCCCAGCGAAGCGGTGAAGATGTAGAAAAGCACCGCCGAGGCCGCGATCAGCCTTCCGGCCTGCCCGATGGCGGCCTGGATGATCGTCGTGATGAGCACGTACCAGAGTGGCCACTTGCCCCAGGCCGTGGCGTACGCCTCGATGAGGCTCTTTCCGGTCGCGTTCGTGAACCGGAAGGCCATCTCGAAGCCGTAGTACTTGAAGATGTACGCGACGGGGATGCACCAAAGAAGGGCGAACTCGAAGCGGCCCCCCGCCGCAGGCGCAGTGACCAGGTGGCTCGTGCCGATTCCGGTCATCATCAGGATCACGCCGGGGCCGAAATGCGCCAGGAGGCTCCTGAGGCGCATGTCGGGGAGCTCGAGGTCCTGCCAGTCTGTCTGCCGGGCCGGAGGCTGGCCTGCTGGGTCAACTCGCATCGCTGCGCCTTCCTCGTGGACAGTTCGCATGGGTGCCCTCGATCGAAGCGCCACCTTACCGGCCGCCGACAGGCGGAGCAAGGGTGTCCCAGTTCAGCTCCAACGCTCCCTCCCGTTGCAGTGTCTCTTCCGTGGGACCCGAAGGAACCTTGTATGGTTAGTCTTCGGCAGCTCAGACGCGACTTAAGGATCGACATCGATGGCGCGAAAGCATGTGTGGGGAATCACCGGACTACTCTTCGTCTGGCTCGGCCTGTTGGCGTCCGTCAGTCACCTCGCGGCGCAGACCACGGCCAACGACCCGGTGGATCTCGTCGCCCTCCGCATGAACGCGTCGGATGACATCAACCTGGACGGGCACATCGACGAAGCCGTCTGGGAGCGCTCCATCCCGATCACCGACTTCACGCAGCAGGAGCCGGTAGAGGGCGGCGAGCCGTCCGAGCGCACGGAGATCCGCGTCGTCTACGACGAAGACAACCTCTACATCAGCGCGATCCTCTACGACGACCCGAGCGGAATCCTCGCCTACCAGAAGGGCCGGGATGCCTTCCTCAGCACGGACGACCGATTCCAGTGGATTCTGGATACGTTCAACAACGGCCGCACCGGCTACTTCTTCGAGGTCAACCCTGCCGGCATGATGGGTGACGCCCTCCTCACTGGGAATACCGGCGGATTCGGGGGTGGCGGAGGTTTTGGTGGTGGAGGTGGCGGCGGCGGCGGAGGCTTCGGGGGCGGTGGCTCGAGCCGGGCGTGGGACGGCATTTGGGAGGTCCGCACTCAAATTCGGGCCGACGGCTGGTCGGTTGAGATCCAGATTCCCTTCCGTACGCTGAACTTCGATCCCACCGCAGACAGTTGGGGCATTAATTTCCAACGCACGATTCGCCGTCGGAACGAAGAGATTCTTTGGAGGGGGTTTAGACGGAACCAGGGACTACGTCGCCCCATCCACGCCGGACGCCTGACGGGGCTCGTCGGAATTTCGCAAGGCATCGGCTTGGAGGCCACGCCGTACGCTGTCACCAACTGGAAAAACGTTCCCGAAGAGGCGGATCCGACGAGCTTCCCGAGCGATGTCGGGCTGGACCTCACCTACAACATCACGCCCAGCCTGAGGGCCGGACTCAGCGTGAACACCGACTTCGCCGAGGCTGAGGTCGATCGCCGGCGCATCAACCTCACCCGCTTCCCCCTTCGCTTCCAGGAACGCCGGGACTTTTTTCTGGAGGGGTCGGGGGTCTTTTCCTTCGCTCCTTTCGATGGTGTGGAGCCGTACTTCAGTCGACGCATCGGCTTGGTAGACGGTGAGCAGATCCCAATCGACTACGCCTCGAGGCTCGGCGGCCAGGCCGGCAGGTACGAGCTCGGATTGATCCACGTGTCTACATCCGAGACCGCTTCGGCCGAGGGCGGCACGTTCGCGGGAGAGGACTTCACCGCCGCGAGAGTGAAGGCGACGATCTTCGAGCAGTCCTCGATCGGCGCGATCTACACACGGCGGGCCACGGGAGCCGATCCAACCGAAGCAGGCGCGATCGCCCCCAAGGACCGCCATACCGCGGGCGTCGACCTGAACCTGTTCACGTCGAGGTTCATGGGTGACAACAACCTCCAGTTCGAGGCCTTCGTCGTCTGGAACTCCGACCCGGCTCGGAATTCGGACCTGTCGCTTTCCAATCTCAGTGCTCGCGGTATTGCGTTGAACTTCCCCAACGTGTTCGGCATCGACTTCGAGAGCCAGGACAACATCAATGTCTCGCTTCAAAGGCAGTTCGAGTTCCTCGACGAGGAGTTCGAGATCAGCGACGGCATCTTCGTCCCCGATGGTGACCACACGAACTGGGAGTGGACCGTACGAGGCCGCACCGCGAGCCGACGGAGGGTATCGGCCAACTTCGAGGTCCGTAACGGTGGTTTCTGGAGCGGCGACCGGACTCAGTTGGAGTTGCGGTTGAACTTCCGGCCTAGCCCGGGCATCACGATCTCGACCAACTGGGAGAAGAACGATGTCGACCTGCCCGAGGGCGCGTTCACGGCCAGTCTCTTCAGGGTAAGCGGCGGGTGGGACATCAGCCCGTGGGCCTCGATCACGGGCAACATCCAGTACGACGACGTCTCGGAGGTGGTGGGACTCTTCATGAGGACTCGCTGGATCCTCCAGCCGGGCAACGAGTTGTTCCTGGTATTCACCCAGAACTGGCAGAACCTGGGCGCCGGCCTCTTCGGCGACGACCGGGAGTTCATCACGCTCTCCCGGGGAGCCAGCATCAAGCTGAACTACACCTACCGGCTGTAGGGGTCGAGTTCAGACGTATGATGAAGCGGGTAAACGGCCTCCAGCGATGTCGATCAATTGAGGGGCACCAAGAGCGCCCCGCTCGAAATCCCACCTCGAGCGGGGCGCCGACAACGAGCCTCATTGGGCTGCCGTCTAACGGGCCACGGAGCCGTTTTAGTGGTCCAACGGCATCAAGTGGGTCTGCGCGTCGGCGGTGAACCCGGACGTCTCCGCACCCCTCAGCGCGACGAAGATCACCACGATCCAGCCGTCCTCCAGAGGGCCGAGATCGCGGCGAACCCTCATCCGTCCGCTCTCGAAATCACTCTCGAGGACCTGCACGGACCCGAGCGGTGCCGTGTCGACGAATTCGAAACTCGCCGGATTCCACGTCACGGTCCCCTCGAGCACTACATTGCCGTCCCCCTCGATCTCCAGGAGTTGGAACATCACCTCAACCTCTTCGCCGGGCTCGGCATAGTCGTCGGGGAGGATGATGTTGACGTCGGTGGTTGTCATCGGCTGCAGTTCGATCTTCGGCCCGGTCGCCGAATCCTGGCAGCCTATCAATCCGGTGAGCCCGACGGCACAGATCGAGACCCACGCCATCCGTCCCGCCAGCTTCTTAGCCATAAACTCGCTCATGATGACCTCCTGCGCTGATTGCTCGAAGGCGGCGCGCTTCACCGCCATCAACCGACACACAGGATTTCTCGATGTCCGTGCTCATCGGATCGCCTCACCGGCAGAGGCACGGTTACGCCTGCACGCTTCCGATGCGTGCGAAGAGGGCGTAGATAGCAGAGCGACCGGTCGCCGACATGGGGGAGCCGGATGAGGGACCGAGACAGCGAAGAGACGATCGTACTCCTTAGACGGGCGGCCGAGGGGGACATCGCTGCTCGTGATCAAGCTTGGTCGCGGATGTACGACGAGGTGCTTCTCGTCGCCCGCGCGCAGAGGCGGCGGTGGAGCGGGGACTGGACGATGGAGACCCGTGTACTCGCAAACGAGGTCTTCATCAAGCTCTTCGGGCAGACACCTCCTTCGCCGAATGACCGCAAGCACTTCTTTGTGCTCCTCTCGAAGGCGGTGCGTCAGATTCTCGTGAACTACTCCGAGGGACGCCGTGCGGAGAAGCGTGGGGGAAGCGCGCAGCACGTGACGTTCGAGGCGGAGCCGGGAATCGCGCTCGATCCTGAGCTGTCCGACCAGCTCTTGGACCTCCACGACGCGTTGCACCGCTTCGAACAGTTGGACGGACGAGCCGCGAAGGTTGTCGAGCTCCGGTTTTTCGCTGGCCTGACCTACGACGAGATCGCCGAAACGCTGGATGTCTCGCGGGCTACCGCAGTGCGCGACTGGGAGGCCGCCCGAGCCTGGCTCAATCGTGAGTTGGCCGGCCGGGCGACGGTAGAACTGGCGCCAGCCCCGATCGACGACCCGGCTGAGCAGGCCCAGTGACGTCGGACGAATCCTCGCGGTGGCTACGAGCCAAGGCCATCCTCAACGACGTCCTAGCGCTCCCTGAGGAAGACCGGCGCCCGGCTGTCGATCAGGTTTGCGAAGGTGACCTCGCATTGCATGCCGAAGTGCTCTCGCTCCTCGGCGCGCACTCTGCGGAGCGGGACGTGATGGGTCGGTTGGGTGAGGCTCTGGATGCGCGACTGTCCTCACGCGAAGACCCCGATCGATGGGTCGGCGTGACGCTCGGTGGATTCAAGATCGTGGCGCTGGTGGGCCGTGGAGGGATGGGATCTGTCTACCGGGCAGAGCCTCTCGACGGCGGTGACAGCGTCGCAATCAAGCTTCTTCACGGAGCGTCCAAGTCGAAGACCGCACGGAGGCGTTTCGATCTCGAGCGCGACCGGCTCCGCCGTCTGAAGCATCCGTATATCGTATCGCTGCTCAGCAGCGGCGCGACACCGGACGGCGACCCCTTCTACGCGATGGACTTCGTGGAAGGCCAATCGATCGACACACACGCCGACGAGCGACGGTTGAGCATTCCCGAGCGTATCAGCCTGTTGCTCGAGGTAGGCCGTGCGGTTGCCCACGCGCACGAGAACCAGATAATCCACAGGGACTTGAAGCCCTCGAACATCCTGGTTCGAGCGTCCGGCGAGCCGTCGCTTCTCGACTTCGGTATCGCGAAGCTCCTCGATCCCATCTTCATGGGGGCACCGACGACGCTGACCCTCGAGGTGCGCGCGTTCACGCCGGACTACGCGAGCCCCGAGCAGATCGAAGGTGAATCGGTCTCCCCTGCAAGCGACGTCTATTCTCTCGGAGCTGTGGGCTACCGGCTATTCGCCGGACGCCCTCCCCGGATGGGGAGCTTGACTGCTCATAGCCGGCTGAGGGAGGTGTTCGAGTCACACGGTGACCAGATGAAGGAGGTGGCCGCCGCTCGAGCGACGACCGTCCGCGAGTTGCGTCGGCTGCTCCAGGGGGATCTCGGGCGCGTACTGCTACGCGCGTGCGACCCTCACATCGACCGCCGCTACCAGTCCGTAGAAGACCTCTCGCACGACCTTCGGCAGTGCATCGGACCGGCGCCACGGCAGGGGCCTGTGCACTCCGTATTGAAGTTCTTCCGGGGACTCCGACGGGCCTGAGGAGAAAGCGTCACACCGAAGGCCACCCTACCCCACGGGCGTTCTGAAGGCCAGGATGCGCGTGGGAGCCCGGCCAACGTAGGCCACGCGGATGACCTCCCGGATCCCTCGATGGATCGCAGCGACCTGGCCTGACCGCTCGAGCGTGACGTAAAGCGGCTCCCCGTCCGGGTTGAGCGCGAGCCAATGCGGGCCGCCCGGAAGGTCGATTTCGGCGAGCGGTGTGCTCTCGGGCATGAGGAAGCCGTACACCTTGTCCGTTCCATACGCCCCGATCCACAGTTCGCGCTGGTCCGGCGTGAGCATCATGCCGTGAGTATAGGTGTCGAGCGGCGGCACGGGCGTGCCTTCAGGAATGGGGATGGAGACCCGCGCGATCTCCTGATCCGTCTCGAGGTCCAGGGTGATGAAGCCGGTCATGCCCGAGAGCACCACGTAGGCCAGCCGCCCGTCGTCGGTGAGCGCCATGGGCCGAGGCTGGCCGTTCAGCGGGATGATCCGTTGGATCTCCAGCGCGATCGGATCGATCACGCTGATCTGGTTGTCGCCCATGGACGTCGAATAGACGAGCCGTCCGTCCGGCGCGGTGTACGCGTTGTGGCTTCCGGCTCCCGTGGCAAGCGACTTCACGACCGTCATGGTCTGGGTGTCCACGATGTCCGTGCCACCCTCACCCCTGAGTGGGACGAACAGGTAGCGCCCGTCGGCACTCAGCGTGGGTTCATTGGGCACGGTCCCCACTTCGACCCGTGCGAGGATCTCGTGGGTGGCGACGTCCACCTTGATGACCTCGTTGCTGACCTCGAGGGTGATGAACAGCGTGCGGCCGTCGTGGGAGGCGACGATCCCATGAGGGCGGGGACCCGTATCGATGGAGTCGATGACCTCGAGCGTACTCGGGTCGAGTCGGCGGACGCCTTCATAACGATCGACGGCGTAGACCCGGACATGGCCCTCCGGCGACACCGCCGGGCTCGAAGCCGCGGCCGACTCGGCGTCCCGGCCGGTGTCGGCACAAGCCGACAGGGCCACTCCGGCCAAGAGGACGGCGGCAAGCCACACGGATTTCGGGACCCGTGCTTCATCAACCATGGATCAATCCTCCCGGGGGGTTGGGGGGCAATGGCGAACGGAGAAGATGAGCCCGCGAATGAGAGGGCGGCAAGTCAAACGGGTAAACCAATCCCCACGCTCGTGACGTTCTCAATAATGGGTGCGAGCGAGCAGCTGCCCAGGTACTTGAGGCCCATGAGCGGGGCAATCCCTGAGTCGACCGCGTCAGCACCCGCTTGCGGTCCAAGTCTTGGTTGCGCAGTATAATCACGAGACCTTTGGCGGCGCTGACGACCACTTGTCAGGACACACGCGTGTCGGGGAGGTGCGCAATGAGTAGCAATTTGGTGATGGTTCTCACGAGGCGTGCCATGGGAAGATGTGGGCGAGCGCTGGGAATGGCGGTCGTGATGGTGTCGCTTGGGCCGGGCGCACAAGGCCAGGAACCGGAAGCTGGGGTCGCCTCGGTACCGTGCCGTGAAACCCTATGCACGTTGGCCATCGATTGGCGGTCGGGGGTGCCTAACCTCATAGATCGGCGCTACGGTAACCCGTATCAGTTCGAGCGCTGGCTTCTCGCACATCTCGAAGACGCGGGCTACTCGTTCGCTGGCGGCAAGGGGGCTGGTAATCAAGCCGTTACGATCCGCGTTGCGCCTGAGATGACGCGAGCGATGTGTGACCAGATGCCGGGCACTGATACGGACTATTCCTGTCAGACCATTGGGGAAGTACGCGTTGAATTATTGAACACGGACCCCGAATTGGACCTGATACACTCCATTCGCATCCGCGGTCGTTGCGGTGCGAACGACTTCATGGACATTAGCCGCATGGCCGAATACGTAGCTGCGACGATTGACTACGAGCTGCACGGGAGGGAGGGGCGACGACGTCCCTCAACCAGATGTTAGCGGCGCCCTGATATTGCTCGTCGAATTGCCTGCCCCCCTTCTCGCTCCCTAGGTTTCGTTCTCCCATCCACCGAATCGGGGAACGCAATGACCGCTTCATCTCTCTGTCGTCTTATAACGACCGCCTTCGCACTCGCCTTGTTGGCCTCGCCCGATCCCGCTAACGCCCAGCTTCAAAAGGTCGAAGCCAAGCCAGTCCCCTCCGAGACCCGCCAGTTCGGCGAGCTCGCGGAAGGGCCCTACGCGCGTTTGGTGCTCCGTAACGTGATGGTCATCCCGGGGCACGGTGGCCCGGCACGCGGCCCATACGACATCCTCGTTACGGGAAACGTCATTGCGGAGATGGCTCGCCACGATCGAGACGAGCCTGAAAAGATGCAGGGCGATCGCGTCATCGAGGGGGACAATCTCTACGTCATGCCGGGCATGCTGAACCTGCACCTCCACCTACGGGGAGAGGAGCTTCCACTCGACTACATCTACTACATGCAGCTCGCCACGGGCGTGACGTCCATCGGGCCAGCCGAGGAGCAGCGCGTCGAAGATCAGCTCGAAGCCGAGCGTAACAACGAGATCCTCGCTCCGCGCCTCTTTCCCATCTACAGATGGGGGAGCAACACGGATTATTCGCCGGAGGAGCTCGCCGACCCGGGGATGGCTCCGGAGATCGCCCGCGAGATGATCCAGAACGGGGTGCGGCAGGTCTACCTGAACGGCCTCACCTGGAACCCGGAGATGTTCGGCGCTGCGGCCAAGGCGGTCGAGGCCGCCGGGGGGATCACGGCGGTCCACATCCAGCCGTCGGCGACCTCGCAAGTCAACGCGCTCGACGCGGCCCGCCTGGGCGTGACGATGATCGTGCACCACTACGGATACGCCGAATCGGCCCTCAACCGGCAGGTCCAGAACTACCCCGTGGACTACAACTTCCTGAACGAGAACATGCGCTTCCGGGAGGCCGCCCAGGTGTGGATCGAGGCCGGTGAGAACGAAGAGTCACGCCACCGGCTTCTGAACACCCTGGTGGACTCGCTCGTCTACTACGGCGTCACGATGCAGCCCAACCGCGCCACCTACGAGGCCAACCGCGACATCATCCGGGCCCATGGCCTCCCCTGGCACGAGAAGTACACCCACCAGGCGCTCTGGGATTGGCACCTCCCCAGCGCCGAGAACCACGCCGCCTTCCAGTACGACTGGACGTCCCTGGACGAGTATCGGTGGCACTACATGTACGACCTCTGGGGCGACCTGATCTACGAGTTCAACAAACGAGGCGGGCGGGTCGCCTACGGCACGGACGACAACTACCAGTGGTCCACGGGCGGCTTCGGCAACATCCGCGAGCTGCAGCTCATCCTGGAGTCCGGCATGCACCCGCTGGAGGTCCTCCGCACCGCGACCTTCAACTCCGCGCAGACGATCCTGGAACCCAAGCTGGGCATGGTGCAGGAGGGCTACATCGCCGACCTGCTCGTCGTGGACGGCAGCCCGGCCGAGAACTTCCGCTACCTCTACCCCTTCGGCGCAATCAAGATGGACCCCGACACGCGGGAGATGTACCGCACCAAGGGGATCATCCACACCATCAAGGACGGTGTGGTGATGGAGAACGACAAGCTCATGGAGGAGGTCGCGCGCATCGTGGCCGAGTCCAAGCGTGGGGTCGGGCCGGACATTGTTACGGAGCCGTTCAAGGTCGATCCTCCGCGCCGGCCCATCGGGGAGGGGAGGGACGGGGGGCGCTGAGCAGGCGGCAAGTCAAACAGCCAGCTCGGCACCGTTCAGCGATACACCGATCTCGGACCGGTGCGAGCCTCCCATCGCCGCATGCAAGAAACAGGTGCGTGCGCCGGTGCGGATGAAGTCTCGCGCCAGATCGTCGCTCTCACTCGTATGCAGGAAAACGTGCGTGTCCACCGGATCCGCGGTGACTTCGAGCGTGCCGGCACCGATCTCCCCGGCGAACCGGAAGCTCATGTCCTGCACTAGGCTGTAGCCGCCAAGCTCCTTGCCGAGGATGTGCGCGTAGCGCCCAAGCTGAGTCATGTAGCAGAAACCGACGCCTGCCGCGGTGTACGCGAGGGGTGGAGGGGCGGACTCGTCACCGCCCAGAGCCGACACCTCATCGCAGCGGAACCGGAAGCTGCTCCCGATCGGCTTGAAGAGCCGGATATCGGTCTCCATGGCCATGCCTTGGCCCGCTACGGCATCGCCGTGGACGTGGAGCGTCCGTTTCTGCTCGGCCTGGAGGCTGCTCCCCGCCCCACCCTCCACCCCATGCACCGTCTCCGCCTCACTCACCTTGGAGATGAGGCCCACCGCCGCGGGCCGCTCGGCGTCCGGGGTGATCCCCACGAACAGCGGTTCGTCCTGCCGAGCGGAGGCCGAGGCCTCCACTCCCTCGACTGTGCAAGCCTCTCCGTTGTGTGTGAGCGTGAACACGTTGGTCATCGCCGTGCGAAGGAGCGCCTGCGCGCCCGAGCTTGCTTCGGTCATACGGACCAGCCGTCTGATCACCTCGGGGTCGGCGTCGGACTCCAGGATGACCTCCAAACGAGTTGGCAGGGCTCCTCCAACGGCGTCACCCCGCAGAAATGAACCCTCCATCGTGTAGAAATTGTCCTGAGCCAGCGCGACCCCCTCCAAGCCGATGGATTGCGCCCGGGCTCCCTGAAGAAGCTGCGAGATGAACGAGAACTGCATTCCTGCCGCGAAGAATGCCAGCGGAAACGGAGCCAGATCCGTCCCGTTCAGGTACGGCCCCTCGTCCGAGACCATGCGCCAGCGGGCGCCGGAGTCCAGCGTTACGACGGCCTCCTTCTGCATGCCCTCGAAGGCGCGGACTTCGGTGCGCAACGAAATCACGCCTTCGGGCGGACCGGACGGGCGAGCCGGGACCGCAGCCGGATCGTCCGCGACCCGGAAGACCAGGGGAAAGCCGGAGTTCTCGATCGACGGCATGGGACGGTCAGTCCTTTCCGGTCCCGCGATCGTCGGTGATCCCACGGAATCGTTTCGACTTTAGCTCGTAGCGGGGCAGGCTGCCGCCCGATACGATCTCGACACGGGGCCGAAGCTGTAACTTGTCGTGGACATCCTCTTCGAGCGCCTTTGCGACCGCCGCCGGATCGCCATCAGTGACCTCCACGAGCAGCACCAGGTCGGCCATCTCCCGCTCCGTGCGCACATGGGCCTCGTATTCGTCGATCGCCCGGTGAGCCCTCACGATGTTCTCGATGGCGCTGGGGTAGACGTTGATGCCGCGGACGGTCACCATCTGGTCGATCCTGCCGAGCACCCCACCCCGCAGCCACGCCGTTGGGCGCCCGCACGGACAGGGCCCCCTGGACATCTCGACCAGATCGCCGGTTCGGTAGCGAATCACCGGACTGCCAATGCGTCCCAGATTGGTGAGGACCAACTCACCTTCCTGCCTAGAGCCGGGACCTACTGGAGCGGGCTCCAGTGATTTCGGGTCGATGACCTCGGCGATGAACGCCGACTCGTTGATGTGCATGTGGTCGGCGTGGCCACAACCGTAGCCCCAGGCCCCCGCTTCGGTCGCGCCTGCGTGGTCCACACAGCGCGCCCCCCAGGCTTCTTCGATGCGGGCCTTCACATTGGGCAGGCTAGCCCCGGGTTCGCCAGCGTGAATCGTGACTCTTACCGAACTCGCAGCCAGATCCCTTCCCGTTTCGCGCGCGATCTGGGCCAGCCGGAGCGCATAGGTGGGCGTGCACACCACAACCGTGGCGTCGTATTCGAATAGCTTGTCCACGCGCTGTTCGGAGGTCAGGCCGCCAGCCGGAATCGTGATCGCTCCGACCTGAGGTCCAGCCTCGAACGCGGTCCAGAACCCGATGAACGGGCCGAACGAGAACGGGACGAAGATGCGATCGTCCGGTCCAACCCCCGCCGCTTCATAAACCTCGGCCCAGCAATCCAGCCACCACTGCCAACTCTCGGGAGTGTCGAGCCAGCGCAGCGGAGTGCCGGTCGTGCCGGAGGTTTGATGGACCCGCGTATACTCCGCGAAGGGTAGCGTCAGGTTGGTGCCGTACGGAGGATGCAATTCCTGATCGGCCGCCAATTCGTCCTTGTCCGTGAGAGGGAGAGCGTCGAGGTCGCGAAGCCTCAGCCCGCCCGCCGGGAGGAGGAGGTCGCTGTACTTCCGCTTGTAGAAGGGATTGTCGCGCAGGACGCGCTGGAGCATGTGCCCGAACAGCTCCTCCTGCCGAGCCCGGATCGCCGTTCTGTCGCTCAGTATGCTCAGGTAGTCCCCCACCAGGTGGGTTGCGGGTCACATCGCGTGATTCGGGGCTAGGCGCTCCTGTTCCAGGCCTGCGATCTCGCGAAGCGCTGCCTCGACGTAATGTATTACCATCTTCGAACGCCACT
Source organism: Gemmatimonadota bacterium (assembly GCA_022561145.1). Lineage (GTDB taxonomy): Bacteria > Gemmatimonadota > Gemmatimonadetes > Longimicrobiales > Gaopeijiaceae > JACZXQ01. Next base: position 9,553 of record JADFRS010000007.1, on the reverse strand, counting down.
GCAACGTGAAGTCGGTGTTGTCCAGAGGGGTGGCCACCTTGCGTGAGGCCGTGGCAGCCTCGGTGATGACCTCGGCGGTCAGAGAGTTACCTACGAGCACCGCCTCGGCCGCTTCGGACCGCACCGGAGCGGACGCCACCGCACCCAGCCAGACCGCAGCCTCGGAGACCACGCCATCGTCATCTCGGCGTAGGGCGACCGCAGCGGTGAGCACGGCGAAGTCGATCGAGCCTCGGCGACGGAGTTTCCAGAAGGACATCTGGACACCGTCGGAGGGTGGAAGCACCACCTCGGTCAGCACCTCGTCGGGCTGCTTGGTGAGGTAGTCGATACCGTCGTCCCGGTAGAGCTCTGCCACAGACACCTCGCGCTCACCCGCCGGTGACACCAGCCGAGCCCGTGCACCGAGCGCGCACAACACGGGCGCGGCGTCGCTGGACGACACCGCCCAGCAGCGCGGCGACTCCGGTGCCACCCAGCAGATGGTGCCACCTTCCTTCAGGCAGAAGTCGATCGACGTGCGCCACTCCTCGGTCTGGTTGTAATAGGTGCAACGCGTGTCCAGGCAGAGGTTGCCACCCAGGGTGGCCATGTTCCGAATGGCCGGCGACGAGATCGACTCCACCGCTCGGGCGAGGGCCGGATACGCCGCCCGCACGATCGGACTCGCGGCCACGGCGGCCAGGGTGGTCATCGCGCCGATGCGAACCTCGCCGCCTGCCTCCCCCCGGATGCCGGACAACTCTGCCACACGATTTAGGCTCACCACCACATCGGCGGATTGGTGCCGGCGCTTCATGTTGGGCCACAGGTCCGTACCTCCTGCCACCAAACGGGTCTCGCCGTCAGACGATGCCATGAGGGCCATCGCGTCAGACAGGCTCTCTGGCTGGTGAAGGCGGAAGACCGGTAGGCGCATCATGGCTTGGAGTCCTTCCGGACGCCGTCGGCCATCGTTCCAGATCCCTTCCGAACGCCCGCCTCTTCACTGTTCGTGGCCCTTCCGTCCCCACCCTCGTCGGGAGTCGGCACCATGAGCGGCACACCGAAGTCGATGTCCGGGAAGGCCTTGGGCCCATAGCGGCCATCCCCGCCGGCCGCCTTGTCCTCCACGGCCTTGCGGATCATGTGGGGCCCAATGGGCACCTGGTCGATGCGCACACCGACGGCGTCGAAGATCGCGTTGGCCAGCGCCGGCATGATCGGGAGGAGCGGACCCTGCCCCACTTCTTTGGCGCCGAACGGCCCTTCGGGATCTGGGTCCTCGATCAAGTACGTCGTTACGGGCGGCATCTCGTGGAAGGTGGGGCTCTTGTACTCGAGCATCGACGGCACCTTGTGCACGAGCGCGTTGGAGCGGTTCTTGGGAAGGCGCCGGAACACCTGCTCCTCCATCATCGCCTCGCCGAGCCCCATGTACACGCTGCCCTCCACCTGGCCGATGGTCAGCACCGGATTGATGGCCCGGCCGATGTCGTGCGCGATCCAGACGTGCTCGACCCGGTACAGGCCGGTCTCGGGATCGACCTCCACCTCGATCACGCTCGCCGAGTAGGAGTATGTGGGCGATGGCCCCACCCCACTGCCCCGGTAGCGGCCGGGAGCGCGCGGCGGGGCATACGAGCCGGTGGTGGCCAGCGCGCCGAACTTCTCCTCTGCCCGCTGCACGGCCTCGGCGAACGGCATTCCGTTCTCTGGGTTTCCCGAATCGAACACGCGGCTCTCGGCGAAGACCAACCTGTCCGCGGGCACGTCCAGCTTCTCCGCTACCGCCTCGGCCAAACGGTCGCGTGCGCGCTCGGCCGCCTGGATGGCCGCCCGTCCCACCATGAGTGTCACCCTGGACGAGTAGCTGCCGAGGTCCACGGGCGTGAGACCGGTGTCGCCCACGCACAGGAGCACGTCGTCGAGCCCAATGCCCAGGACCTCGGCCACGCAGGCGGCCAGCACAGAGTCGGAGCCCTGGCCGATCTCGGCCTCCCCGCAATAGGCGGCGACCGTGCCCATGCGGTCCAGCTTGAGCTGCACGGCGGACTGTGGCAGGTGGTTCCAATGGATCGGAAGGCCCGCTCCAGTCAGGTACGAACCGCACGCCAGACCCAGTCCGCGCCCGTGCGGAAGTGACTGGAAGCGCTCCCTCCACCCACTCCCGTCCACCACAGCTTGGATGCACGCCCCCAGCCCGATGGTCCCCACCTTCAGGTAGTTGGCCGTGATCGAGTCGGGCGGGAGCAGGTTGTTCAAGCGCAAGTCCGCCGGGTCGATGCCCAGCCGTTGCGCCGCCTTGTCGAGGTGCACCTCCAGCGCAAAGCGCGGCTGCACCGTAGCGTGACCTCGTTTGGGCCCGCATGGGGGCTTGTTGGTGAACGCGCGGATGGAGTCGAAGCGATAGCGGGGCAGCCCATAGGTCACGGTCTGTAAAGCGCCGGTGTAGTACGTGCTCGCGACGCCGTAGCTCCCGTACGCTCCGCCGTCCAAGGCGGTCTTCAGGTGCTGCGCAACCATCGCACCGTCCTTGGTGAAGCCGGTGCGAAGATGCATGAGCACCGGGTGCCGGCCCCGGTGGCAGTAGAAGACCTCTTCCCGGTTCAGACATATCTTCACGGGCCGTCCGGTAACCAAGGCCATCTTGGCCGCAACGATCTCGTGGCTGAAGATGTCGCTCTTGCCCCCGAATCCCCCACCCACCGAACAGGCGATCACGCGCACGCGCGAAGCCGGCATGCCCAGCACCGTGGCCAGCACCTTGTGCACGTAGTGGGGGGTCTGTGTGGAGGTGTAGAGCGTGATGCGCCCACCACCTTCGGGCACGGCGACCGCCGCGTGCTGCTCCATGGGGAGGTGCGTACTGCCCTCGTAGAACATCACGTCCTCGAAGATCTCGTCGGCTTGAGCGAAACCGTCGTCCACGGCCCCGAACTGCAACGAGATCTTCTTGTGGAGGTTGCCCTCGTCGCCATAGTCGTGGATGAGCGGCTCGGATGTCTCGATCGCCTCGTCCACGGACGAGATCGTGGCGAGCGGCTCGTACTCGATCGTCACCGCCGAACACGCGTCGGCCGCCTGGTCCTCCGTGAGTGCGGCGACCGCCACCACGGGGTCGCCCACGAAGCGCACCTTCTCCAGACAGAGCGCGTGCTCGTCCTGCGAGACGGGCAGGACCCCGAAGGGCTCGGGCATGTCCTTGCCCGTGAGCACGCCGACCACGCCGGGCATCTCCTCGGCCTTGGACGTGTCGATGCCCCGGATGAAGGCGTGGGGTAGTGTGCTACGCACCAGCCTCATGTGGACCATACGCGGAAAGGTCAAGTCATCGGCGAACCGCGTCTGGCCGGTGACCTTGGCCCAGCCATCGACACGCCTGAACGGAGTGCCGACCACGCGCAGGTCGTCTTCCTGCGTAGAGCCGGGCGCGCTGGCCGGTGGCGCCTGGTCTGGAGCGATCACTTGCCCGGAGCGAGGGGGCGTCATGAGCCCTCTCCCGGTACGCTGGCTCCGAAGAGCACTTCCCTGGCGGGCCCCGCGTCGGCTTCGCCGCGCGCTACGCCTGCCGCCCACTCAACGGCCTCGACGATCTTGTGGTAGCCGGTGCACCGGCACAGGTTGCCCGCCAACGCCGTACGGATCTCCGCCGCGCTCGGATCATCGTTCTCCGCGAGGAGCGCTTTGGCGGCCATGAGCATGCCGGGCGTGCAATATCCGCACTGGGCCGCGCCGAGGTCGGCGAAGGCAGCCTGGAGGGGATGAAGCTCGTTCCCGTCCTGCAACCCCTCCACGGTCTCGATGGAGCGGCCTTCCATTTCCGCCGTGAGCGCCAGGCAACTCAACACGGGCTCGCCGTCCACCAGCACTGTGCACGTTCCGCACTCACCCAGCTCGCAGCCGTGCTTGGTGCCGGTGAGGCCACACTCCTCACGCAGCACCTCCAGCAACGTGTGATGAGTTGGGAAGACCACGCGCAGGTCCTGCCCGTTCACGCGCAAGGTCGCGGTCGTGTAATGATCCATGACTAGAGTCCCCCGAACACGGGCACTTGGATGTTGGGCGGCTCAAAACGGGCGCCTGGACGGAGCAGGCCTCTCACCAGCTGTCCGGCGAATCCCTCACCCACCGCCCGAGCGCCTAGGCCGCCCTCCTCACGGAACCATTTCACCGTCCAGTTCGCCGCACCCAGGATGGCGAGCGCGGCGACCTTTACGTCGGTCTTCGCAAACACGCCGGCACGAATCCCATCCTCGATCACCGTGCGAAGGGCCAGCTCGTACCTCCGGCGCTTCCTGACGATCTTCGCTCGCCACGAGGCTTCGAGCGCCTCGACATCATGGTGCGCCAAGGACCCGGGCACACCCTCGTTGATGCAGATCACGTGTCCGACGATGAGCAGAAAGAGTCGCTCGGCCGCGCCCTCCGCATTGTCGCCGACCCAAGCGGCCAGATCCAAGAGCCCATTCAGGGTCTCGTCCTGACAGAAATAGAGCAGCGCCTGCTTGTTTGCGAAGTAGTAGTAGAGGTTTCCGACCGTCATGCCGAGGTCGGACGCGATGTCCCGCATCCCGGTCTCGTGGTAACCGCGCTCGCCAAACGCGTATGATGCCGAGCGAAGGATCTCCAGCTTCCGCGCTAGTGCCTTCGGGCCGGCCGGATTCGCCACAATTTGAACCATGGTTCAAATTATATCGAGCCACTTCCATCTGCAAGGTCACATTCGCTGACTCAGTTCTCGAAGAGGATGAGCAGATCCTCATGGTCTCGACAATAGCTCCTCCAGCGCCCGCGGGTCCGCCGGAAGACGCTCCGCAACGGCGTCGGCATCCAGCCGCTCAGCCAAGCGGGCAGGCACCGTCACCTCTCCGCCCACCTCTGGCTCGACCACCTCCAGGAATTTGGCCGGATGGGCGGTGGCGAGCACGATCGGCGTTGCCTGTGGCCAACGTCGGTGACCGGCTTCGAGCCCCAGATAGCCGACCGCCGAGTGCGGGTCGAGCACGTAGCTCGTACGGTCCACCACATCCGCGATGCAGCGCCGGGTCTCCTCGTCGGTGTGCGCACTTCCCACCACGTCGGAGCGAAGACGCCCCAGGTCGTCTCCATAGAGCGCCCGGATGCGCTCGAAATTGCTCGGATTCCCCACGTCCATGGCGTTCGAGATGGTCCGGCGCGATGGCCTCGGCGCCAGCACCCCGGTCTCCAGGTATTCGGGCACGACGCTATTCACGTTCGTCGCCGCGACAAATCCGGCAGCCGGAACACCGATGCGTCGAGCCATCAACCCCGCCGTGAGGTTGCCGAAGTTGCCCGAGGGGATGGAAAAGAGCGGAGGGCCGGCGCCCGGAGGCAGTTGAGCCCAGGCGTGCGCATAGTAAAACATTTGTGGGATCAACCGACCCACGTTGATCGAGTTGGCGGAAGTCAGGTGCACCGAGGCTCGGAGTGATTCATTCGCGAACGCCCCCTTCACCAAGGCCTGACAGTCATCGAACGTGCCGTCCACCGCCACCGCGCTGACGTTTCCGCCCAATGTCGTGAATTGCCGTTGCTGTAGAGGGCTCACCCCCCCTTCCGGAAAGAGGACCACGGTGCGTACGCCCTCGACCCCCAGAAACGCGTGTGCCACTGCGCTTCCGGTGTCACCCGAGGTGGCCACCAGCACCGTGAGCGGTGCCGTACCCGGTTCCAGGTACCCATCGATCAGGTGCGCCATGAACCGGGCCCCCACATCCTTGAACGCGAGGGTCGGCCCATGGAACAACTCGAGCACTCGAACGCCATCGGCCAACTCGATCAACGGTACCGGAAAGTCGAGCGCGCCAGTGAGTCCGTCCCTCGCCGGACCGGCACAATCGTCCCCGAAGAGATGCCCGACCAGCACCTCGGCAACATCCGAGAACGCGGCGCCCCGGAGCCCCTCCAGAAGCTCAGGAGCAAGCAAGTCAAGTCGCTCCGGCATGTAGAGTCCTCCATCCGGCGCCAAACCCTCGAACAGGGCTGTGCGGAGATCCACCGAGGGTGAACGTCCCCCGGTGCTGACCATCCTCACGACTCCGAGCCCTCGTCGGAGAGGACGCGAGCACCCTCCACCGCCACCTCCGACACATGGCGGTCGGCTCCCTCGAGGCCGGCACCCCCAAACGCCTTCGCCATCGCGTCCGCAACCGAGTGTGCATCGGCCAGGCTTCGGCACAGAGCGAACATGGACGGGCCCGCACCCGAGATTCCCGCACCCAAGGCGCCGGCCGCGAGGGCCGCGGCACGCACGGAGTCGAAGCCCGGCACGAGAGACCTGCGCACAGGCTCGGCGATCCGGTCGACCAAGGCGCGGCCGAGGAGGTCCAGATCGCCGGAGTGCAGCGCGGACACGAACGCGGAGACGTCCGCCATCTGTGCAACAACCGTGTCCAGTGGAAGGCCCTTGGGGAGTATGGAGCGACCGTACTCGGTGAGGATCTCGTGCGGGGGGTGTACCAGCGCGACCGAGAGGCCCTTCGGTACCGGGAGTACCACCACCTCGACCGGATCGCCGGGCCGTGAGAGTGCTATGCCGCCGTAGAGACAGGGTGCCGCGTTGTCCACGTGACCGGCCCCGGCCACCACCCGCTCGCCCTCGAGCGCACACGCCAGCAGCGCGGGTCGGTCCAGCCCGGCGCCAAGGAGCGCATCGGTGGCGACGGCCGCCGCCACTGCGCTCGCGGCGCTACCTCCCATCCCGGCAGCCAACGGCAGTCCCTTTCGCAGCTCCAGCTCGATACCGTGGTGCCCGCCGCTCACGGTGATGACGGCCGAGGCCGCGACGCCAACCACGTTCTCGCCCACATCGAGCGGCAACCGGCCACCGTCACCGTGGATCGCGACGATCGTCACTCCGTCAGCAGGTGAGTGGCGAGCGATGACCTCATCCCCCGGACGTTCCAACGCGAGCCCGAGCACGTCGAACCCACAGATGAGGTTGCCCACGGTGGCGGGCGCGAAAGCGCGTACGGTGTCCATTGCGGTCACGTTCGGTGCCGGCCGTCGGAGCGTCAACCCGGCGGCTCTCCCGCTTGCCTCCCGCCGTAGCGGTTCTACACATTATAGAGACCATCTAGCGACAAGCGGGGACCGATGGCCACAAGCGCCCCACACCATCCGACCAGCCACTGGCACACGCTCGACGACGGGCGGGTCCAGTGCGACATCTGCCCGCGTGCCTGCAAGTTGCGCGACGGGCAGCGGGGTCTCTGCTTCGTGAGAGCCCGAGAGGGCGACGAGATCGTCTTGACCACGTACGGCCGGTCGAGTGGCTTCTGCATCGATCCCATCGAGAAGAAGCCTCTCAACCACTTCCTTCCGGGCACGCCCGTCCTCTCGTTCGGCACAGCGGGCTGCAATCTGGCCTGCAAGTTCTGCCAGAACTGGGACATCAGTAAGTCGCGGGAGATGGACACGCTCATGGACCAGGCCTCACCCGAGGCCATCGCCGAGGCGGCGGTGAGGTTGGGCTGCCGGAGCGTCGCGTTCACGTACAACGACCCGGTCATCTTCCACGAGTATGCCATCGACGTAGCGCAGGCCTGCCGCGAGAGGGGGATTCGTAGCGTGGCGGTGACCGCCGGTTACGTGTGCCCGGAACCACGGGCCGAGTTCTACCGGCACATGGACGCCGCAAACGTAGACCTGAAAGCCTTCACGGAGCGCTTCTACCACTCGGTCTGTGCCGCCCACCTGGAGCCAGTGCTCGAGACGCTGGTCTACCTCAGGCATGAGACCGACGTGTGGTTCGAGTTGACGAACCTGCTGATCCCGGGAGAGAACGACGCCGAGGAGGAGATCGAGGCCATGACCGAGTGGGTCGTCGAGCACCTGGGCCCCGACGTGCCCATGCACTTCACGGCCTTCCACCCCGACTGGAAGATGATGGACAAGCCGCGCACTCCGCCTGCCACGCTGACCCGGGCGAGAGAGATCGCTTTGAGGAACGGAGTCCGCTACGCCTACACGGGCAACGTGCACGACGAGGCCGGGGGCAGCACCTACTGCCACGCCTGCGGCGAGACCATCATTGGGCGCGATTGGTACACGCTCACGGGCTGGAGGCTGACCGAGGACGGGGCCTGTCGTTCCTGTGGTGCACGCTGCCCCGGCGTCCTGGAAGCCCAGCCCGGCACCTGGGGGCCGAAGCGCCAGCCGGTGCGCCTGGCCGGCCTTGGCGCATGAGGCGGGCGCACGGTGCGCGCCCCCGGCATTCCCTACTCGGTGAACGCCCAGGCGCCGTAGCCAACGACCCGGTCGCGGGGGCCGGCGGTGTCACCCGAGTTCCTGAGGTCGTCGGTGTGGGCTCGCAGGCCGCGCTCGGCCGCGACCATGAGGAGTCCGCCCAGCGGGATGCGCCCGCACGCCTGGTGGCTCTGGATCGCCTCAGGGGCGAGCGCCTCGATGGCGGCGGCCGTGCTGCCATCGATCTCGAGCGCCTCGTCGTACGACAGGAAGTGGCTCAGATCCGAGCTGACCACCACGAGCGTCTCGGAACCACCCCAGAGCAGCCGAAGCACCTCGGCCACGTCGCCCGCGCTCGCATCACCGACCACGAGCGGGACCAGGGTGAACTCCTCCAGGGTGATCTGAAGGAAAGGGAGATGGACTTCGAGGGAGTGCTCCCCGTGGTGCGCCTCGTCGAGCACTCGCACGTGCGGCGATTCGAGCGCGGCGGAGACACCGGTGGTATCCAGCGCCACCTCACCCAGCGGAGTGGCGAAGGCCTCCACGTCGGGGAGCGCGAGGCCCTGGAACGCCCACCGGTGCGCCGGCCCCAGAAGCACGACCCGCTGTATGTCGGCGCCCTCGAGCCGGGCGTAAGTGCTCGCCGCCACGGGCCCGGAGTAGGCGTAGCCGGCGTGGGGGGCCACCATCGCCTTGGGCAAGGTCGGTTGCCCGTCCGCCCCCGAACGTTCGGCCTCTCGGCTGCGGGCCTCGGCCAGCAGACCCTCGACCGTAGCGCGCAGCTCATCCGAGTCCGCCGGGTAGAAGGCGCCGGACACCGCAGGCGCTCGCACACGCTTGCTCACATCGAACCTCCGTGTTCCGGCCCGCCTACCTAAACCTGAGCGTCGCCGAGCTGGCGGATCGGGCGATCGACGCCGTGGCCTCGCTCGCTGAATGCCGTGCGTGCCCACGCGACTGCGGCGTAGACCGCCTGGCGAACAAGTGGTCGGCCTGCAAGACGGGCCGTCACGCCGTCGTCAGCAGCGCCTTCGCCCACTTCGGCGAAGAGGACTGCCTGCGCGGCTGGCTCGGCTCGGGCACCATCTTCTTCGCACACTGCAATCTACGCTGCGTGTTCTGCCAGAACTACGATATCAGCCAGGGCGTGCCCCCGGGTGTCGATCGCGAGGTCACCACGCCGCCGGAGCTCGCGGCGATGATGCTGACCCTTCAGAGCATGGGCTGCCACAACATCAATTTCGTCACGCCCGAGCATGTCGTCCCTCAGGTACTCGAGGCCCTGCCGATCGCCGTCGAGTCGGGGCTCACGCTGCCCATCGTCTACAACACCTCCGCGTACGACGCGCTGGAGAGCCTC
>JADFRS010000105.1 GCA_022561145.1 Gemmatimonadota bacterium | reverse complement strand
ACTGCGCCAGCGTCTTTCAGGTAGCGAGCTCTGTCTAGGCTGAAGCTCCAGTTCTCTCTTTGCATGTAGCGTGTCACCGCCATGACGACATGACCACCTCCTGCTCCCGCCTCTGGTGGAGCTGCATTAGGGTTCCACTCAAAGCCCACTAAGTAGTTCCAGTATCTCAGTCGGCTCCGACCGCTTTGGACGCGTCCCCCATATCCCTAGCCGACTCAGGTGTGTGCAATGTTGTGTGCAAGAACGGATGCAGAAAGGGTGCGAAACCCGTGTTTGAGCTTCGCACCCCTTCCGTAGAAAACCGCTTAGTTACGCCATTTCTGCGAAAAATGGCTCCTCCCAGGCGGGCGTGTAAACCAGGCGCTCTGAACCAACTGAGCTAACCGCCCGTAGGGGGGCTTCGCTGCTGTCAATTGTGCTGTCAATTAAAGTGTGCAGGCTGCTCAAACAGCGTCAGCAGAGGTGTGCAGGTTGCGCGAACCATCATGGGTTTACGCTGATTTGACGCGTAGAATGCGCTAATCCCCGCGGTTGGGCCGACGCCTGATAAGCGTGAGGTCGGTGGTTCGAGTCCACCCAGGCCCATCTGTGGAAGTGGTTGCCCCGCTTGGTCTTACGAGATCGGGCGGGGTTTCGCTTTGTCCCGATCTCCGTTCCATCAGCCCGAACGACAGGGTTCGGGAAGGGGTGCTTTCCGTATCGATGGGCCCGAATACGGAAATGAACGTCAGCGGCGTCCTTAGTCGGCCAAGTCCAGGCACACCAGAGCCGCCCGCATCAGTCCTCGGGAGTGTGGTACGTTGCAAGGATGGTGGCCCCCTCGACCGCCGGCTCGAAGAATTCGCGACGCACATCGAGGTATTCGTCGCTTTCAAAAAAGGCGTCTCGCGTTTCCGCGTCCGGGAACGAGATCACGAACAGGCGGTTTACCGGATGGCTTACCTCCGATCGAAGAACCTCCGCGATGCGAAAGTCGTGTCGAAAGAGCCCCCGGTACCTCTCGAGGATCGGCATCATCCCGGCTCGATAGCGCGCGTAGAGGTCCTCGTCCACGACGTTTAGTCCTACCAACACGTCCAGGCTGCGATCAGTTGGCATCAACCCCTCCTTCGCGATTCGAAGAGCCGACACACGAATGTGGTGGCGGTCGTGACGGCGGCCTTCATCGTCGCTTTCGCTTGCGTTGAGCCCACCTTCGCTTCGCCGCCTGCGGACTCGCGTGTTTTAATTGCAGTCATCGGTCATCTCCTCAATTGTGTTTACAGTTGCCCTTTTCCCATTCTGGGTCATGCTCAGTCATGGCTGTCGTCGCGGAGCCTGCCGGCCCGTGCCTTAGCGTCGCCGGCTGGACTGCCCGCGTCAGGCGGCGTCTATGGACGCGTCCGCGGGCGACCATGCGAACGGCGCGAACTGCGGGTCGAGCGGGGTGTCGGCCGTGTGGTTCACATAGTTGCTCAGCGTCTTCATCGCGACACCGACCAGCACCTCAAGCACGTGCGTCCGGGTGTATCCGGCTGCGAAGAACGCCGACTGCGCAGCGGGCGAGACCCAGCCACGGGTCTCCACCACGTCCACCGTGAAGGCGCGCAGGGCCTCGAGGGCCGTGTCCTTGAGCGGTCCGCCGTCGCGCAGGGCCCTGAGATCGTCGTCCGACATGCCCACGCCCTTCGCGACGGCGGAGTGCGCGGCCATGCAGTACGTGCACGCGTTCGCGTGACTCACCGCGAGCGCGACGACCTGCTCCTCGATCGGCGAGAACGACGTCTCGCCCAGGATCTGCATCAGGTTCAGGTAGGCCTTGAGGGTGGACGGAGCTTCGGCCATCACCCCCATCAGGTTCGGAACGAACCCGAACTGCTTCTGCACTCCCTCGAGGGCCTCTCGGGCACCCTGGGGAGCGGTCGCGGCGGTGTGAATCGTGTAGTTCGACATTTTGGTTTCTCCTGTTTCTCGGTCAATACGACCGGTCGTCTTGTTTTGAAAGACAAAAATACGGGCCGCTGTCATGCGGACCCGAACAGCGGCCCAAGCAGTAACTCACAACACTCCTCCAGGGGTTCCACGGACGCCTCCGTTTGCATGCGAATCAGCGCCCCTTGCCATGTGGCGAGCAGGATCCCGGCCAGTTGCTCGGCCGTGACGTCGGTCCGGATCCGGCCTCGCCGCTGCGCTTCGGAGATGATGCGTGCGAACCGGTGGCGCGAGCCCGCCATTCCCCTGGCCAGCGCGGCGCGCAGTGTCGCGTTTGTCGCGCCGACCTCTGCGGAGAGGTTGCCCAGCAGGCACCCCGTACCGTCCCGGTCGAGGCGCTCGACCTCGCTTGCGAGATATGCCTTGAGGTTGTCCAGCGGATCGCCGTCGGCCTGGATCACCTCGTCCAGCAGCCCGTGAAAACGTCTCGAGTAGAGCTCGATCACCTGCGCGCCGAAGTCGTCCTTACTCTCGAAGTAGTTGTAGAACGACCCCTTCGGGACTCCCACCTCTTCCAGGACTTCCTTGATCCCGGTGCCGTGAAAGCCCTTAACGATGAACGACGACAGCCCCTGCTCGAGGAGCCTGTCTCGGGTTGCCTGGCTGCGTTCCTGTCTGGACATGGGATGGATAATACGACCGGTCGTCTTGTTTGTCAAGTCAAGACATCCGGCCGGCTCTGCTTGGCTGAAATGAACGAAGCCCTTAACGGTGAGAGTTGCTCATGGCCGCGACGAGTGGGGCGGCGAAACCGTCGGCGACCAGGGTGCTCGTAGGCCCTAGGCGCTGATGGCCTCGAAGCTGATCGTGGGCTGCCCGATTCCGCCCATGGACGCACACAAGCCGATCACGACGGTATCCAGCCGGTCATTTATCTAGGCCAGGCAGCGCAAACTTATCGAAGGGGTTCTTGGCAACCTCGCCCCCTGCCCTTACAGGTTTGCTTCGGTGGTGGGCGTAAATCCGAATTCATTCAGCATCATGCGGAGCTGGGTCACTTCGGCAGACGACGGCTCCCCGCCCATGTCCCACTTCAGGACCGCCCGAGCGAGCATGTTGCAGTAGATCGCCAGAGCCGTGAGGTCGGCGGTTGTTAGGATCCCCGACGCTTCAAGCTGCCCGACCCTCGTGTGCCACTCATCGACCGCGACCGGACCAACCAACCAGTCGGGCGGCTGCGCTCCGGTGACCAATGGGAAGTCTGCTTCCTCTCGAGCCCGACAGGGTTGATCCGTGCCCTGCATGAGCTTCAAGGCCGCTGGTGTTCGTGGTTTTGCCATCTCAGATTCTCAAATCCTGAATTGCACGCGCAAGTTTTTCGCTGCCCACCGGTTTCGCTGGGTAAACCTACAGGTATTAAGCGCCCCCCCCTTGGGTCTTGTGCCACTGCCCGACCGCTTGGTTGAAGTTTGCCGGGCCGTGCTCCCTGCTGGTGTACCAGCGAAGGGAGGTAGGCTCCTCGAACCCGAACAGTCGCGGGCCTACATGTATTGCTCCGGTTGTTTCTTCCGCGCCATATCGCTGCACCAGTTCAAGGACGTTTAGGCGCTCAGCTCCCATGCCGACTGGATTACCGTTTCCGACTGCGATCTTCTCGCTGCCGAAGTGCCATTTCTCGAGCACTGTGTGTCTGACGGCTTCCCACACCTCATGGAATACAGCCACCCCGCTATCATCGCATATCTCAACTTCCCGCCCCTCGGGCTTGGTAGGGCTTGGAGGGGTAAGGATTGGAGAGGCCCGGCTTGGTAAGGCTTGGGTTTGCCCAACCGTTCGTGGGTCGTTGGCTGCACCGTTAACGGAACCCTTTGGCAAACCGTCAACGGAACCGTTCGATTGCTCCGTAGCGACGCCTTCAGTTCCTTGCCTAGACGCGGAGATCCGTGCTTGGATGGTTGTGCGGAGCGGTTCGTAATGAGGCCTGGAATCGGCGTCGGCCACACCAAGCAGGTCCTGAAGTAGTGGGGTGTCGGGGACTGCCTGAAGTTCGTTGAGCGCCGCCGTCACCACGTTCGGATTATCCAGTGCCTGGAGCCGGAGCATGTCCCGCACGAAGACCACCCCGGCCTTAGGGCTTGTGACATAATAACCGACTAATATGAGCGCGGCCGAGTTGGCTGGATCGTATAGTTCCAGTCGCCATGGAAGGCGTGGGGCTCGAGTCGGACCTTGGCCATCTGCTCGTCGGTGATCTTGACGCCGAGGGGATAGGAGCCGTGATCGATTTCGGAGCGTATCCTGAGGCCCGAGGCGGTCGTCGTGTCTCCGATGAGGCTGACGATGGCTGCGAGGCTCACGAGCGGCCTGCCTCGCCAGTTCATGGCGATGTGGGAGAAGAGGCGGTGCTCGATCTTGTTCCACTTGCTCGTGCCTGGGGGGAAGTGGCAGACCGTGATCGAGAGCCCGGTCTTGTTGGCGAACTTCTGGAGCTCCCACTTCCAGAGTCGTACCCGGGGACCGTTGCTGCCTCCGGCGTCGGCGGTGATCAGGAGCGAGTGGGCGTCGGGGTACGCGGGCCTGCCCATGATCTTCCACCACCGACGCACGGCGTTGGCTGCGAAGCTGGCCGTGTCGTGATCGATGCCGACGCTGACCCAGCCCTCGTCGCGCCTCAGGTCGTAGACTCCGTAGGGGATCGCTTTGCCCTGCTCGGGGATCAGGAAGTCGTGCACCCGAACGGGCTCGGGTCTTCCCTTCGGCCTCCACTCCCGGCCCGGGTTCTTGAAGTCCCCGACGAGCTCCTTTTTCTTCGTGTCGACGGAGATCGCGGGACAGCCCTTCTCCAGCTGGCCACGGACGCCCCGGGCGATGTAGCGGAACTGGGCATCGCGGTCCACGTGCTCCGAGCCTTCACGCGTCTTCCGGTTCGCTTGGAGGCTGTAACCACTCTCGTTGAGCAGCCTCGCCACCAGCCGGTAGCTCACGTCATGGCCCATCGCCGTGAGCTCATCGGCCAGATGGCGCACGCTCTTCGATGTCCAGCGTAGCGGGGAGTCCGGATCGCCCAGGGCCGCCGGCTCCACCAACGCGTCCAGGTCAGCAAGAAGGGTGTGGTCTTTGTCGGCCGCCCGCTTTCGGCCGCCGCCCGGCCGCCGCGTCCGCTCCGGTGCTAGCTCATCGCTCGCCCCCGACTCGACCTCCCGAATGCCGCGCGTGATCGTCGAACGGCTGATCCCCGTCGCCCGCTCCACCAACGCGATGCCTCCGTGGCCCAGCGACATCGCTTCCGTCGCCGCCCACAGTCGTCTCGACCGTTCCGTCAGCACCCCCGACAGCGCCGAGTACTTGTTGCGTACCGTGGTCACGTCCATGCCATAGTGTACATGGCTGCGACCTCTATATCAACCAGTTATTATGTCACAAGCCCTAAGGCCCGTAATCGCAATGATAAGCTTCTTCGCCAGATCCAGAATCTTGACCGGTTCATCCATCTCCAGCATCACCACCCGACCCTCGCCTCCTGGATCAGCGAGGCCTGGAGCACGAGCTGCGTCGCCTCCGGAATCGTCATGAAGAAGCGCGTGACTTCCTCGTGTGTGACCGAAAGCGGTTGCCGATTCTGGAGTTGCTTCTGAAAGAGCGGGAATAAGGTAGTGTCACTAAGATTGTGCAAAAGTAGGGTGAGGGTGTCCATCCTAACTCCCGTTGGGACCGCGCCACGCATCCGCTATCATTATCATACCCGTCGCAGACTTCACTCACCCCACCCCAACACCACATATCACATGTCAGTCGCCATCAGGCCGCGCCTCCTGGTACTGGGGCCCACACCACCCCCCTACTCCGGCCCGGAGATCTGCACGGCCGCGCTACTGGAGGCCGGGGCGCTGAACGAAGCCTTCGAGATCGATCACGTCGAGACCTCGCTACGGGCCGGCAGCGCCGACAGGGGGCGCATCGACCTCACGGCGGTGAAGGGGTACCTCCGCTTCGTCCGCGACCTCCGGAGGGCCCTGGGGCGGAGACCGGCCGTCGTATACCAGATTCTGGGGACGAACCCGACTAGCCTGGCGCGTGACCTCACCTCGATCCAGATGGCTTCGGCCCGAGGCATTCCAGTGGTTGCGCAGGTCCGGGGTGGCCACTTCGTCGCCTTCTTCCGAGATCTCCCGCGCTCAGCACAGAGGCTGATCCTGTCGGGCCTCGGGAAGCTCTCACGACTGCTGGTGGAGGGCGAGTCGATCCGCGCCACATTCGAGGGCCTCGTGCCGCTGGACGAGATCGAAGTGGTCCGGCATCCGGTGGCCGACGTCGCGGCGGCGTTACGCACTGCCGTGGGCACGGAGGCTCGCCCCACGAGAATCCTCTTCGTCGGCCACCGCTCGGTCGCGAAGGGCTGGCTCGACCTACTCCGGGCGCTGGACGATCTGTCCGCACCGGCGGGCGGAGCCGGAGGCGATTGGCGACTCACGGCGATCGGCACGAGGGTCACGCGTGAGCGAAACGTGCCCGTGCCGACCGAGCCCGGAACCGATCCCCAGGCGGAGATCGACAGGCTCGAAGCTGCCCTCGGTCCCCATCTCGACCTGCTCGGCGGAGAGGTGGTCGGCGCCGCCAAGGCGCGCGCGTTCGCCGACGCACACCTCTTCGTGTTACCGTCCTACTCGGAGGGCCTTTCGGTCGCTGTCTGCGAGGCGCTGCGTGCGGGGCTCCCGGTGATCACCACGACGGTCGGCGCACTGCCGGAAGTGGTGCGGGAGGGTGTGGGTGGCTATCTCGTGTCGCCCGGTGACACGGCGGCGCTCCGTGACGCGCTCCGGCGCCTGCTGGCTGATCCGGCCCTGCGAGTTCGCATGGGCGACGCGAATCGGGCGGCGGCGGCAGATTGGTTCGACCAGGAGCGTGTGGCGGGAGCGTACGTGCGGATTTTCCGCGATGTAATCGCCGGCTACCCCTGCCCATAGTACTGGTACGCCTTCGCCTTCGCGGTCCCGTACCGATCGTCCTCTGCCTCGCCGATCTCGTTGAGGACAGTACCCAATACCCGCGCCCCGACCTTTTCAAGCTGATCGACCGCGAACCCGAGCGGTCCCTCCTCGGTGACACCCGCGCGCACGACCAGGATGACACCGTCCCCCAGCGCACCCAGGATCGCGGCGTCGGTCACCAGGTTGAGCGGTGGAGCGTCCACGATAACCAGGTCGTGCTTCTCCGCGAGCCCCTCGAGGAGCGATTTCATGCGATCCAAACCCAGCAACTCCGCAGGATTTGGCGGTGCGAATCCGGCGGGCAACAGAGCGAACCGGTGCTCGGCATCCACATCCACGGAGCGCATTGCGTCGGCCAGCTCGGCCTGGCCGGTGAGCACCTCTGACAACCCCGGTATCCGTGACACGCCGTGCGCGTCGGCCAGCGCACCCCGCCTCAAGTCGGCATCGACCAACGCGACCTTCACGCCCCCCCGCGCGAGCACGAAGCTCAAATTGCACGCAATGCTGGACTTTCCGTCACCGGGCATGGGACTCGTGAGCACCAGAATCTTGGGGACGTGGTCTCCCCCCGCGAAGGCCAGGTTGGTGCGCAGAGCACGGTACGCCTCGGCCGCGTGATTCCCCGCCGCGAGACGCGACACGAGCCTCGGTCCGCTGGGCGCTCCCCGGCCCCAGGCGAAGCGGCGTCTCCCGCCCTTGGCGGGAATCGGCGGAATCGCCCCGAGCACGGGGAAGCCCGTGATGGCCTGAAGCTCCTCGCGGTGCCGCACGGTGCGGTCGGAGTGTTCTCGTGCCACAGCACCGCCGACCCCCATCGCCGACCCGAGGATAACGGCCAATACGAGGCTCAGCACCGGCCTCGGCCGGACCGGCTCCCTGGGAGCCACGGCCGGGTCGATCACCCGTACGCTGAAGTCCTCCACGTTCGCGGCGATCTCGGCTTCCTTCTGACGCGTCTGGAGCAGCACGAAGATCTCGCCCAACACGTCGGTCCGGCGCTTGAATCGGATGAATGTCATTTCCTTCTCGGGGATCTGAGCGAGCAGGTCCTCCGAGGCCGCGAGAATGGCGTTCAGCGACTCGATCTGGTTCGAGAGACCGTCCCGATATGTAGTGGAGATCTCTTGAAGCTGTCCCTCCAACTCGCGGATGCGATTGTTGAGCACCCGAACGTCGCGGTTCTGGGGTGTCTGTCGCATGAGCAACTCGGCCTGCCGATTCTCCAGCTCGCCCAGCAGCGCGAGCATCTCGGACGACCCCGGATTCTGCAGTAGTGTCGGGAAGCCGATGAGACGCCGGTACGGCGACGCGGCCCCGGGCACGATCTCCGTCTCCATAAGCGTGGACGCCGCGGCCTGGGCGAGCACCACGGCAAGAGCGTCACGCTCCGCCTCGAAGAGATCGCGGCGGGCCTGCAATTCCGCCAGCCGACGCAACTGTGTCTCCGTCTCGATCTCGAGGCTTGAAACCTTATAGGCCTCGCGGAAGTCCTTGAGCTCCTCTTCGGCACTGTGAAGCTGCGTCTCGAGCGTGTCGACCTGCTCGTCGAGGAAGGCGACGGTGCTGCGGGCCTCCGCGCTCTTTATGTCCTGCCGGCGCGCGATGAACCGGCGCGCGAGCGTGTTGAGCGCCAGTGTGACCAGAAGCTCGTCAGCGCTCCGGTAGATCACGTCGACGACGTCCGCCTCTCGGTCGGGCTGGACCACCGCGATCGACTCCTGGAACTCCTCGACCGCATCACCGAAGGAAAGCACCTCGATGACGATCTCCTCGACACCGGCCGCCGCGTTCGTGAGCGCGAACCGCACACCCGAGAGAATCGCGGTCTCTCCCACGCGTACCGTCCCGAAATCCTCGATCTGGGGCTTCCGGCGATCGAACGGCTGAGCGACGTCGCGTGGTTCGAGCAGCTCGCCCTCGACGCTGAAGGTCCGCTCGTCGAGCGCGGCGAGGGTGTAGATCCCCTCTCTAGCGTCGCGCGTGACCACCACGCCGCTCAGCAATTCGGCCCGTGCCACCCGCTTCGGGGCGTCCAGCACTACCTGAAGCGAGAGGCTGTCCACGACCTCCTCGGCGAGCGTGCGACTCCGCAGAACCGCCATCTCGGTGTGGACCTCGTCTCCGCTAGAGAGGCTCTCGAGCGCCTGCAGGATGGCGATCCCCGAGCCGTCCTCGTCGATGCGGATGGACATCCCTACCTCGTAGAGCGGACGCATCCAGAGGATGAGGACGAACGTCATGCCGACTATGAAGACCGGCAGCCCGACGACCATACGGAGGTTGTTGCGGATGGCGGACGAGAAGGTCCGGATCCGGCGCCGGCCTGTGAGTTGGCGTCCGTTCTGGGACGCCGTAGACGGCGCGGTCATCAGTTCCGCGACGTCGCGATGAGCGTGACGATGAGACCGATGAACGCCGACGCGCCCGTGATCAGCGGACCCGAGTTCCGTGAGAGCCAGCTCCGCTGGGGGACACGAAGCTCGTCGCCTGAGCGGATCGCCGACTCGTAGATCGAGCGGTTGAGGTCGAGGTTGGAGGCGACGACCGACCCGGCCCGGTAAAGCAGCACCCTATCGGCCACGCCGTCCTGACTGAGTCCTCCAGCCATGGCCAGCGCATCGGCGACCGTATTCGTGGGATCGAGGCTGAATACGCCACCCGCGCGCACGAAGCCCGTGACCCGCACCCGCCTCAACACCGTCACGTCGATGGACGGATTGGCGATTTCGGCCCGCATGGCCGCGACAACCTTGGCCTCGAAGCTCTCCGGTGTCTCCTCCGACACGTCATACCGTCCCACGAGCGGCAAAACCACGATCCCGTTCCGATCGACCTGGAACTCCCCGGACAGATCCTGCTCACGCCACACGTCGAGCTTGATCAGGTCGCCGGGATAGATGCGGTCGGGCGCCTCGACCCGGGCGGGGCTCGCCTGGGCCGAAAGCTCGGCGGGAACGACGGCGAGCAGCGAAAGGACGAGGAGCGTCAGGCCCGGTCGGCCCAGGGGAGACATCGTTCGTGAACTCATCTCTGGCAAGGTATGGTGGCTTTCTGGGGCGATCAAGCCACGGCACAGGGTGACCGCCCGAGAGAATCGGCGTAGCTTAGGCCCAATCACGCTGTAGAGTCCCACCAACTCTCGATCTCGGACGCCGACTTCGCATGCCCAGAGCTTCGCAAAGCCCCGCCTGGTTGTTGGCCATCGCTCTGCTCGCTTTCGGAGACTCGAAGGAGCTCTCCGCGCAGTCCGACGAAAGGCAAGCGACGTGCGACGACACGTCTGTCGTCCTCCATACCGGACTCTCGAGTCACGGGGCCGACATCCTCAGGATCGCCGAGATTCGCGGCCGTACGTCGTCCCCCGCCCTCCGTCCCTTGAGGCGGGGGTCGTACGAAGCCGCAACCACCGTGTGTGGAATGGAGCTCCCCGGCCTCCGTCCGATGACCGGTGCGCCCCCCGAGTACACCCCGAGTTGGCGGCTCATCCCTGCACAGGTGCGTTCAATCGTGAACAGTGCCTACCCGGTCGACCGCGCGAACGGGGCGCTCCGCGGGTCGAAGGGCGCTTCGATCGGAGTCTCCGCCGGGTTCGCCGTCCGGTACGGTCCGCTCACGGTGCAGGTGGCCCCGGTCGTAGGCTACGAAACGAACGGTGACTTCCAGATCTTGGACACCGTTTTCTCCAATCGTTCTGTCTTCTCCCACCCTTGGTTGGGGGATAGGATCGATTGGCCCCAGCGCTTCGGCGAAGACTCGTTCAAAATCGTAGATGCGGGGGAGAGCTACGCTCGGGTGGACGTCGGGCCCGTCGGCGCCGGAGTTTCGAATGAGATCCTCACTTGGGGCACCGCCCGTAGATATCCGATCCTGCTCGGAGACGCGGCTCCCGGGTTCCCGCATGTGTTCCTCGGCAACCGTTCGCCGCTGGACGTCTGGATCGGGAAGCTCGACGTCCAATTCTTTTCGGGTGCGCTTCGAGAATCGGAATACTTCAATGAGGACGCGTCGGACGACGGGCGCCGGATCTCCGGCGTCTTCGCGGGCTTCAGCCCCCGCGGCATGAAGGGACTCACGCTCGGTGTGGCGGGCCTGATTCAGGTCGACGTAGAGTTGGAGCAGTCGTTGCTCGACCTGCTCTCGAGCCCTCTTCAGCTCAGCGCCAATAACGAAGGGAACGGGATTTTCTCGTTCTTCTTCCGTTGGGCCATGGAGGAGGCGGGATTCGAGCTGTACGCCGAGTGGGCGCGGGACGACGCCCCACAGGACATCGAGGACTTCCTCGGTGAGATCGACCATGCGTCGGCGTGGACCGCCGGTTTTCAGAAGACCGCCGACGTCCCGGCCGGAGTTCTCCGTGTGGGGTTCGAGATGACCGACATCAAGAACCGGGACACCGCGGTGCACGGGCGCGCCGATCTCAGCTTCTTCACGCATCGCGGGGTGCCGACCCAAGGCCACACCCACGAAGGTCAACTCCTCGGAGCCTGGACGGGCCCCGGCTCCGACGCTCAGTTCCTGGAAATCGACCTCTTCAGGGAAAGAACCCGTTGGGGTGTCTTCATGGAGCGGGTGCGCAGAGACGACGACACGTTCGAAGACCGATTCGCCTTCGACTACGCGTTCCGCGGCCACGACATCGAGTTCGTGGGCGGAGTCCGGGCTTCGGCCGCGAGGGGGGCGTGGCTGGTCGACGCCGTCGCATCGGTCAGCCATCGGAAGAACCGGAGCTTCATCGGGCTCGACGGCAGAAACTTCGACTTCCTTCGGGAAAACAACTTCTTCCTGGACGTGACGCTGTCGTGGTGGCCAAGCTCCAAGAGTGGGTGGACGTCGTTCTGAGCGACTCGTTACTCCCCGACTCGCTGCGGGAGTAGGGCATCCGCCCTGCTTCCGACCCCGAGCTGCCCCGCTGCCCCCCGCCCCCAGCACAGCAGCACGCCGTCCCCGGTGAGCCCGCAAAGGTGGCGGTCCCCCGCCTCCAGGCGGACAAGCGCCAGGCCGTCGCCGCTTACGCTCACGGGGGCAGAGTCCTCCAGCCCCAACGAGCGGTTCGACCCCCAGCACCACGGCTCACCGGTCCCGAGGATCGCGCAACTCCAGGACTCTCCCCCGATCGTGACGTCCTTGACGTTCAAACTCCCGGCGACCTCGACCGGCGTACGGACAGAGGTGATCCCTTCCGCACCGAGCTGCCCCACGCCCCCGTTACCCCAGCACATCGGCCCGCCCTGCAGGGTCACCGCGCACGTGTGGCCGAAGCCCGCCGCCACCCGGCGAAACGCGAGGAACGCCGCCTCGGCCGCCTGCGGGAAGGACGCGTCCGAAGCCGAGCCCACGCCGAGTTGACCCGCCTGATTCGCACCCCAACAGTACACGAGGGCGTCGATGGAGACCGCACACGTGTGACTGCCGCCCGCCGACACGGACCCGAAGCGCACGTCGGTCTCGACCGGTCGAGGGATCGTTTCCATCTCACTCGCCGCACGCCCCAGTTGGCCATTCGTGTTCCGTCCCCAACAGGCGAGACGTCCAGCGCGATCGAGCGCACAGGTGTGATTCCCGCCGGCCGACACCGCGACGAAGCTGCCCTCCTGAACGACCGTCACGGGCGCGAACTCATCCTCGTCGGTCCCGTTACCCAGTTGCCCGAACTCGTTGTCGCCCCAGCACAGCACACCACCGGCTTCGGTGACGGCGCAGGTGTGGGCGAGCCCGGCGTCGATGTCCGAGAAAAGCGCGCTCACCGACACCGGTTGCGGCCGAAGGACTTGCGCAATCTCCGACCCCGTTCCCAACTGGCCGGCCGTGTTCGAACCCCAGCAGAAGGCGTTGCCCTCACGCGAGATTCCACAGGAGTGAAACCCCCCCGCGGTCACGTCGGTCCACTCAACCCCACTCAGGTCGGGAGCGACGGGGTTAGTCTCGCATCCGGCGACTGCGAAGATCGCGGCACAAAAAACCGGCCAACGAGCCTCAGCCATCGAACAGGGAAAAAAAGAGTTGGCCGAGCGGATCCACCGGAACGTTCGAGGACCCTGTGGAGCCATTCCCCAGCTGCCCGAAGGCGCCGAATCCCCAGCACTTCATCGTCGCCGCGAAGGTGATCGCGCACGCCCCGACCCTACTGTCCGGGGTGTCCGGCGCCCGCCGTCCGTTCCTGACGCGACCTCCACTGCTCCCAGCGACGGCTCTCGCCGACGGCCTGGACGTAGTCACTGACCGGACGACGCCACAGCAGGACGAGGGCGACGACCCAAACGAGGGCCCGGAAGTAGCGGTGGCCCAGGCCGTAGCCGATCGTGATCATGAGCAAGAACATGCCCCACCACTTCAAGCCGC
>JADFRS010000104.1:4895-13279 GCA_022561145.1 Gemmatimonadota bacterium | reverse complement strand
GAAGAGCGGTCCAAACCACCGCATCGATGCCACGTGCTTCTGCCCAGACGGCCAGATTTAGAATCTCTAGGTGTGGGGTATTTCCTGGTTTCCAACGGCCAACGTGCTTGTCTACATTATTCTTTAGGATTCGTTCTCTCTTGCGCAGCGCAACTACTGCTTCGGTGACATTCGTTGCATCCATCACCGCCCATAGGGCTCGAACCGGCGCGGCCGACTCATCAAGAACAAGGGTAATGCGGTCGTCGATTGATTTGCGAAGAAACTCGGCGCGGACAAACGGCCCGTCTGCAAACCATTGTCGCTGGATCGGGAGCGCTCGCGGGTCCCAGGCGATAATCGGCACTAGTGGCCTCCTTGTTTGTTTTCTACCGACCAGACCTGTTTAGCAACCGACGTGAATTTGCTGATGCCAAGTGCGCTGCGTTCGTTTCTGGATTTCGATCCTGGTGCGGTGAGGGCGGCGACGACGGATTCGCGGTCTGCTTCATAGATGGCGGTTGCGTTAAATGATTCGTCCATCAGGACGAGCAGGACGCCATCGAATTCTTTTTTGATATCGATTTTGCCGATACGCTGACCGGGTTTAGCACTTGGCAGGATGCAACGGCCCTTGATCTGAAGGCGATGCTCCGCACCGTTCTCGTAGCGGATAGCGTCATAGCCCGCCTGCCGGGCTTCGACGAGTTTCAGATCCAGTAAGCGGGCGGCTTCGAATTCCGCGATCTCGCCAGTAATGCCAAGCGGTTTACCGGTCAATGCGCGGTAACGATGCGCGAGCTTTTTCGCATCGGCTAGAATGGCCATGATTTCCTTGTGCTTTTTTTTCACCGAACCAGTTCCTCATCTATACGCTTGATACCAGTCCACCATGAAAGCGCCTTGCAAATAATAGCTTAATCATTGGAACGTATTCCCCGCGGCCTTGGTCGTCTCATGTATTCGGCACGCAGCGATCCACAGGGCCGATCTGCTCAACGCGCCGGCATGGCACCTATGCGATCAGCTTGCCTGATTTTATTTTAAATTGCTGGTAGTAAACGGGCAGCGAAAACTTCTTTCTCAACGTATTCAGGTATTTTCTTGCATCGGCATCAAGCGGCGGTTCGCCCACGACGACCAATTTAATGGCTTGCTGCGTCCCAGGCCAGAACGAATACTCCATCAATTGCCCGAGTGCCTCGCGAATGCAGCTTCGTGCGGACAAGCCGGTCTTGATCTCGTAATAGGTGTACCCCTTGCCAGTGACGATCGCTACGTCAATCGGCGTACCCTTGCCGCAATCCTGTTCGCCGCTGGTGTTGCTTTCGCCGTGCAATTTTTCGAGATGTCTAAACAACTTATCCTGCAGGACATTGTGGCGCAGCGCCTTATCTACTGTCTGTTTCTTACGCTCAAAGCTCGTGCGGGTCACGCGTGCTTTGTTGCCCGGCGACCACTCAAAACCCCTACGTCTTTGCGTCGTCAGCGCCGGGAAGGTTGCCGCGCCTTCGACATAGTCATAAAGAGGCATCAGACGGTCGAAGTCATCGAGAATAACATGGCGGAACCAAGCTACGAGCACCTGGACTCGTTGAGGGAGCGATTCGATGGGAAGTGGGATCTCTTCGTCGGGATCGGAGGGGGGAGTACGCTGGACGTTGCCAAGGCGATGTCTGTGCTAGTCACGAACCCCGGCCCAGCGATCTCGTACCGAGGCTTTGACTTGGTCTCGAATCCAGGCCCGCCACTCATCGCTATTCCGACCACCGCAGGTAGCGGGAGCGAGGTCACACCCAATGCCGTATTCACCGATCTGAAGGAAAACCGCAAGTTCGGAATCAACAGTCGTTACTATGTTCCGCGCCTGGCCCTGCTGGATCCATTACTCACGCTGTCTTGCCCTCGCGACGTCACGGTTTCTTCTGGCATGGACGCGCTCGTCCATGCCGTTGAGAGCTATGTGGCGCTGAGTGCTACGCCAATGTCGCGAATGTTCTCGCGTGAAGCGTTCAGGCTCCTGATGGTGAATCTACCGCGCATCATCGGAGAGCCCGACAACCTGACCCTGCGTGGCAACCTGCAGCTCGCTGCCCTTCTTGCGGCAACTGGGCTCATGCACAGCGGTGGTGGAGTTGCCGGAGCGCTCTCCTATCCGCTCGGCGTGCGTTTCAACGTTCCGCACGGGTTGGCAGGCGGCATCTTTTTGGGACCTGTCGCGGCGTGGAACGCCGAGAGGGGCTCTCGCCGCTACGGCGAGCTGGCTGACCAGCTGCCAGAGGTCCGTGCCTCCAGTTCATCTGTGCGAGCCCACACGGTGGCATCGGCGCTGAAGCGGATCG
The DNA here is from genome assembly GCA_022561145.1 of Gemmatimonadota bacterium. GTDB lineage: Bacteria > Gemmatimonadota > Gemmatimonadetes > Longimicrobiales > Gaopeijiaceae > JACZXQ01. The sequence goes on along the minus strand of JADFRS010000104.1, from coordinate 10,958 downwards.
CGAGCCAGTTGGGAGTGCCCACATGCCTGTCGGAGGTGGGAGTTGAACTCGGCGACATTCCGATGATGGTGGAGCAGACGTTTCTGCTTCACGGTGCGCTGGAACAGAACCCCACTCCCGTTTCTAGGTCTGATCTAGAAGCCCTTCTGAGCCAGCTGGTGTGATAGGAACCCCACCCGTGGCGACTATCGATGCCATCGTGTGCGCTCGCATCGGCTCTTCGCGTCTGCCCGCTAAGGTACTTCTGCCGATTGTGGGCAGGCCGGTCCTCCAAGTCGTGTTGGAGCGGCTGCGACGCAGCGAACGAATCGGGCGCGTGGTAGTGGCGACGTCCGCGGAACCGGAAGACACTCCGATCGTGGATCTCTGCGTCAAGTTGGCGGTGCCCACGTTTCGAGGCAGCGCTCTCGATGTGCTCGATCGGGTGTATCGCTGTGCTGTCCACTTCGAGATGGTCCATGTGGCGTACTTTGGTGCGGACAATCCACTGATCGACCCGTCGCTGTGCGACGAGATCATCGGTGTGTACTTGGAAGACCTTGGGGAATGGGACTACGTGACGAACAACTTGCCACCCACGTTCCCTGATGGCGTGGAAGTGGAAGTGCTGTCGCTAGCTGCGCTCGAGATCGCTTGGCGTGAGGCCGAGGGCCCTCCCTATCGCGAGCATCTGCTCACCTACCTTTGGGATAATCCCCAACGCTTCCGGATTAGGAACGTAGCACAGGCGACAGACATGAATTGGGAGCGCTGGACCTTGGATTTTGAAGAAGACTACGAGTTAGTCCGGAGGGTTTTTGAGGCGCTGCACCCAAAGAAACCGAACTTCGGTATGTGGGATGTCGTGGCCTACCTCGACAAGAATCCGCAACTCCGCTCGCTGAATGCCATGCACAGAGGCGCCTATCCATGGAGGCTGTCGGATACGTGAAGATCAGACCGGATAGCACGCATACCCTTCGCACAACGTGGACAGGGGAGTCCGGAAACGAGGGGCGCTCCCCCAGGTGTTTCCCGTCCGGCAGCGAGCTTGACGTTCTGGTGGTCACCACGACGCGACGAAGACAATTTCGAGATCGAAGCGTGGCTGGCGCGGGAAGATGTCACGAGTCCCGTTTATCTGATCTACGACCATTCTTCGAGGAGTTTTGAAGATACTTTGGTCGGCCGGTGGCCGAGAGTGAAAGGCTTTAGGAGAGAGGGTGCCCGCAAGTTGATGGGAAGGAGAATCTGTTACTACAACGAAACTCCGCTGATGGAGCGAGACTACGAACGATTTGGTTTCGAAACGTTCCTTTCAAGGGGGTTCGAGGTCTCCTTTCTAGATATGACGAGGGTCATTCATCCGCGGTATCTCCTCGGGTATGAACCGCCAAACCTTAGCGCGTATGCAGACGTGTGCATCGCGCGTACTCGCGAGGATGTGGAGGCCTTCGTGGAGCACAATCGGGACGCGTTCGGGATCGTTCTCCTGGGGTACAATCACGTCACCCGCTTCCTGTATCGGGCGTTCAAGAGGTTCGACGTCCGCTACGCGCAGTACGAATCGGTCCGGACTCCGATAACTCCGATTACCCGGCCGTTCAGCTTCGAGGGTGCCGCGCTGCTCGAACGGGTCAGGAAACGCCACTATGCCGCCGCGGCGAACCAGCTCTTCAGGAAGTTCCGTTCGGTGGCCAGCAAGGCAAGGCTGGTGGCCAGCGACCAGATCCCGGCGCGGCTGAAAGGCGTGCAGCCGCCGCGCTTCAGCCTGCGTTCCACGCGCAACTACATCCGGATCAGTCCACCACCGGCGAGAGACACCGAGGCCGTGTGGATTCATCACCTTGACTACGATCTCTATCTCGAGCTTCGAGACAATCCCCTTCCCCAGCCACCGGAGCCGTACTGCGTCTTTCTGGACGAATATTTCACGCTCCATCCGGACTTTCGTGTCTTCGGGGCGACGGCCCCGGAGATGGACACACAGAGGTACTACGAGGGCCTGAACCGGTTCTTCGACGTTGTGGAGCGACGCCTGAAGATGCGCGTCATCATTGCTGCCCATCCCCGCGCTCGCTATGACCTCAATCCCGAGCTCTTCCCTCGCCGGAAGATGGAGCAATTCAAGACGGCCGAGCTCGTTTCGCGAGCAACCCTGGTGCTAGCACACGAGAGCACGTCCATCAACTTCGCCGTGATGTTCCGGAAGCCGGTTGTGTTCCTCACGTCCGACGAGATCGAGAAGACTCGGTACGGCGAGTCCATCCGCAACTGCGCGGCGACGCTGGGCAAGGTGCCCATCAACGTGGACAGAGACATCGAGTGCAGCGATCTGGAGCGGGAGTGGGCCGTCGACGACGAGAGGTACCAGGAGTTCTTCGTGAACTACATCAAGATCCGTGGGACGCCCGAGCGCCCCTACTGGGAGATCGTCGCGGATCCTATCGAGAGCGAGGTGAGGAAGCATGCCCGGTTTTGAGCTGATCGGCGTCGAGGAGCGCGCCGCGGTGAACGAGCTCTTCGACGACGGTGGAATCCTGTATCGCTACGGGTTCGCGAACGAGCGCAACGAGCGCTATCGGGTGCTCGAGTTCGAGCGGGCGTTCGCGGGCTACATGGGGGTCGAGCACGCCCTGGCCGTGACTTCCGGCACCGCAGCTCTCAAGGTGGGTCTGCGGGCGCTGGGTGTCGGGCCCGGCGACGAAGTGATCACTCAGGCGTTCACCTTCGTCGCGACCGTCGAGGCGATCGCCGATGTCGGTGCGAAACCCGTCGTGGTCAACATCGACGACACGCTGAACATGGACCCGGTGCAGCTCGAGTCGGCCATCACCGAGGGCACCCGGGCGATCATTCCCGTCCACATGCTGGGCGTGGCAGCAGAGATGGACGCCGTAATGGAGGTCGCGAACCGGTACGGCGTGCCGGTCTTGGAGGACACCTGCGAGGGGCTGGGGGCGCTCTGGAACGGCAAGAAGCTCGGGACCCACGGTGCTGCGAGCGCGTTCAGCTTCGACTTCGGGAAGGTGATCACCACGGGCGAGGGCGGCATGCTCACGACGAACGACGAGGAGATCGACAAGCTCGCCCGTGAATACCACGACCACGGCCACGAGAACGACCCGTCCGTGCCGCGCGGTCGGGACGGCCGACGCATCTTCGGCTTCAACTACCGGATGAACGAGATCCAGGCGGCGATCGGGCTGGCTCAGCTCGAAAAGCTCGACTTCATCGTGGAGACCAACCGGCGCCACTACCGGGTGCTGGAGGCGGGGCTGCGCGACCTCCCGGGTTTGAGGTTCCGGCGGATCCCCGAAGCGTGTACGCCCCTCTGTGACGCGCTGGTATTCGAACTGCCGAGCGAGGAAGCCGCAGGGGCGTTCGCCCAACGCATGGCGGAACAGGGGATCGGCGTCAAGAACCTGCCGGACGCCATGACCTGGCACTTCGCCGGCGATTGGGACCACATCTTCCGGCATTTCGGGATGAGCGACGCCGAGCTGCGCCGAGTGACCCGGAGTTCGCGGGAGCGGCTGTCGCGTTGCATCGCCGTCCCCATCATGGTGAAGTACACCCCCGAGGAAGTGGAAGAGATCGTGCATACGCTGCGCGAAATCGCGACGGAGGTCAGTGAGCCCATCTCCCAGCGTTGACGCCCCGCTGTGCGCCTGCATGGGGTCGTGCGGGCTGGAGGGGAAGGTCCTGCTTCCCCTGGCCGGGAAGTCGGCCCTCGAGCTCACGATCGAGCGTCTCCTGCGTAGCCGGCGTATCGACCGGCTCGTGGTGGCGACCTCCTCCCTCGACCAGGACGAACCCGTCGCCGAGGCCTGCGCGCGGCTGGGCGTGCCCTGCTTTCGCGGCAGCGCGGACGACGTCCTCGACCGCGTGTATCGCTGCGCCGCCCGCTTCGACATGGATCACGTGGCCCATTTCGGTGCCGACAACCCGTTGATCGACCCCGAGCTCTGCGACGAGATCATCGACCTCTATCTGGCCGGCGTGGGACGCTGGGACTACGTGAGCAACAACCGTCCGCCCACCTTTCCTGACGGCCAGGAGGTCGAGATTACCTCGTTCGATGCGCTGGAGGCGGCGTGGCACGAGACCGACGGTCCGCGCCGGCTGGCGTGCATGTTCCGATACCTCGCGGAGAGGCCCGAGCGCTTCTCCATCCACAACGTCACACACGACCCCGACCTGCACCACGAGCGCTGGACGCTGGACTACCAGGAGGACTACGAATTCCTGCAGGCGCTCCTGGAAAGGCTATACGCCAGCAACCCCGCCTTCGGATTCCGTGACGTGATCCGACACCTGGATGAAAGACCTGCGTTGAGGAGGATCAACGCCATGCACGTCCGATCCCGCAACGGAGCACAGGGACCCACCGGCGTCGAGAGCAGGAGCGCATGACGACGGAGGGAAGGGGGTCGGTGACGCTCCCGGCCCCGGCGGCGCAGCTCGCCGGGATCGAGCGGGCCAGGGAGGCCGGCGGCGAACAGAAGGGACTCGTCCGCCTTAATCACAACGAGCGCCTCGAGCCCCTTCCCAGCGATTTCATGGAGGGCGTCCGCGACTCGCTGGACAGCGCACTGCTCATGCAGTATCCGGATCAGACTGGCCTCCGCGAGCGCCTCTGCCGTCACCTGGACGTTGCGGAGAAGGAGCTACTTCTCACCGCCGGCTGTGATGCGGCCGTCAAGGCGCTGTTCCATGCCTACGCCCGCCCGGGCGATCGCGTGGTCATGCTGGATCCGAGCTATGCCATGTATCCGGTCTACGCTCGCATGTTCGGGGCCGACGTCGTGTCCACGCCTTTCTCCGTAGACCTCGAGCTCGACGAAGACGCTTTGGTCGACAGCGTCTCGCCAGGCGTGCGACTGGTGGTGATCGCGAATCCCAACCAGCCGACCGCCACCCTGTTGGACCAGGACACCCTGCTTCGGCTGCTGGAGAAGACCGCGGAAGTCGGTGCCCTCCTGGTGGTCGACGAGGCATACTATCCCTTCTCCCACACTACGTGCCTCCCGTGGACCCGGGAGTTCCCGAACCTGGTGGTGCTTCGCAGCCTCTCGAAGGCCGCCGGCCTGGCGGGGCTGCGCATCGGTTTCGCGGTGGGTCATCCGGACGTGATCGCCAACCTCTTCCGCGTCCGCTCGGTCTACGATGTCAACAGTGCCGCCATCCTCTGCGCCTCGCGGATTCTTGACGATCCGAGCATCGTCGGGGACTACGTTGCCAGCGTGGAGGCTGGCCGGCAGCTGCTCGTTGCGCGGGCCGAAGCCCTCGGGCTCGTTCCGCTCCCGACGCACACGAACTTCATCCTGGTCCGGGTCGCACCGCGCTGTCGGCCCGCGGAGCTCGTATCCGCCCTGCGCGAGAACGGCTACCTGGTGAAGGGGGCGTTCAATGCGCCGTGCCTGGCCGACTGCATCCGGGTCACGCTCGGTCCACCCGGGCTCATGGCAGCGTTCTCGGACGTTCTCGGGCGGGCGCTCTCGGAGATCGGCGCCGGGGCCGCCGGATGATCCGTTCGGCGGGCAGCGTGCGGAGGCTGGCCCGAAGGGTCCTCTTCGGACCGCGCGCTGACGGGGAGATCGTCGGCGCGCTCGTCCAACAGCGGCTGGACGAGGAACTGGAGCTGCGGCCACTCGCGGATGCCATGACCGACGAAGAAGCCAGGGTCCACTTCGGTGAGGAGGAGCTCGTCGAAGCGAAGCACCTGCGGTGGGTGATTCGGTTCTTTCACGCGTGGCGGGTCCGGACGCTACGAGAGCGGATCGGCGAGAGCCTGACACGCGCGCAGATCCTCGACGTGGGGGACACCGACGGGCTGCTGCTGAAGCACCTGGGCAAGACGGGGATCGGATGCAACCTCTCTCCCGCCACCATCCGGAACATCGAGTCGAACGGGATCGAGGCGCGGCTCGGCGATGCCCATTGCCTTCCGTTCGAGGATGACGCGTTCGACGTCGTCTTCTGCTTCGAGACGCTCGAGCACGTCGAGAACCCGCACAACGTCCTCGTGGAGCTGGCTCGCGTGTGCAGGCCGCATGGTCAGGTCTTCATCTCGATCCCCTG
>JADFRS010000104.1:0-4885 GCA_022561145.1 Gemmatimonadota bacterium | reverse complement strand
GCGAACCGCGGTCTATCCCCGCAGGCCGGAGCATCCCAGGGGAGCGATGCACATCTTCGAGCTCTGTCGGGACGACTTTGCGGCCCTGGTCACACACACGCCCTTGCGGGTCCGCTGGAGTGATGTCGCCACTGTCCTCGGCGGACCCTCGGCGATCCACCAGCGGCTCTTTCTCCTCTACCATCGGGACGATCACATCGTGGGACAGACGTTCCGAAGCTTCCAGTTCTTCGAACTGGCCTTTGCCGACGGGGAGAGCGCTTGACGTCTGGCCACACCGCATCTTGGGCCGATCATCCCGAGCTGGTCCCCTTCTACACGACGCGCCGGAACCGGCCGGAGGACCTCTATCCCTCCGAAACGCGGTTTTTCCCTTGGCTGGCGGCGTGTCCCGGTGCCGGGGCGGTGCTCGACGTCGGCTGTGGCGCCGGGGGCTTCAGCGAGATCTGGCGTCACTACCGGCCGAGCGTCGTCTACGCCGGGACGGACATCTCGCCGGCGCTGATCGCCGCGGCCCGTCAGCGGTACCCAGAGCTGGAGTTTCGAGAAGGGAACTGCGTGAAGGGCCTACCGTTCCCCGACGAGTGTGCTGAGGTGGTGCAAGCGCTGGGTTGGCTCCACTGGGAGCCTCGCTACCGGGACGCGATCGACGAGCTCTGGCGACTGACGGCTCGGTATCTGTTCTTCGACGTCCGGCTAGCGGCGAAGCCCGGTGGGAAAGCCAGGGGCATTCAGAGGCTGGCGCTCATCGGGCCCTGGGACGGCGAGACCACGATCCCTTACCAGACTCTGGATTGGTCGGCCTTCGCCGCCTTTCTCCAGAGCCTCGATCCGGTAGCGCTCTTCGGCTACGGATACCTCGGCCGTCCCTCGAAGACCGTCGTGGGCATCGAGGGGGACATCTGCTTCGCCACTTTCGTCCTAGAGAAGGGAGTTGCGGATCCGGGAAGGCGCACCATGGTCTGCGTTGATCTTCCCCTGGACTGGCCGGCCGCCCAATCCGATCGAGTTGATCTACGCCCTTCCTCCGAGCTGGCGACCCTCGTCCCCGTCGGCGAGCCGCGGTGAGGCGGGCGACGGTCCTCGCGGGGAGCGGCCCGTGCCCGGTCCGATGAAGGTGGTCGCCACGACGTCCTCGTTCGGAGCGGCTTCGTCCCGACCCCTGGAGCTCCTGCGCGAGAGCGGGCTCGACCTCGTCCCGAACCCCTTCGGCCGCACGCTGACCGAGGATGAGGCCGTCGAACTGATCCAGGCACATCTCCCCGTTGGGCTCCTGGCCGGAACCGGCCCCGTGGGGCGGAAGGCCCTGGAGGTCGGCCGCCCCCACTTGAAGGTGGTTTCTCGCATCGGCGTCGGCTGGGACAACGTGGATCGTGAGCTGGCTGACTCCATGGGCGTGCGGGTCTTCCGGACTCCCGAAGCCCCTACCGGGTCGGTGGTGGAGCTTACGGTCGGCCTGCTCCTGGACCTGAGCCGGAGGATCTCCGCCCACGATCGCCGGCTGCGCTCGGGGGTGTGGAAACGCGAGCTGACGAGCTCGGTGGAGGGGAAGTCCCTCGGGATCTGCGGCTGCGGGCGGATCGGAAAGGGCGTGGCCCTGGTGATGAAGGCCCTGGGGTGCGAGGTGCAGGCGTACGACCCGTACCCGGACCGGGAGTGGCATGCAGAGCACGGCGTCGATCTGGTTCCGGATGTCGCGACGCTCTTCGCGACGTCCGACCTGGTTTCGATCCATGCTGAGTATTCGCCCAACCTCGAAGGGTTCGTGAACGAGGATCTCCTGCGGAGGTCCAGGCCGGGGCTGCTCCTGGTGAATACGGCCAGGGGGAAGATGGTGCAGGAGTCGGCGCTGGTCGCCGCTCTGAGTGATGGAACCGTCGGAGGAGCGGCACTGGACGTTTTCGAAGAGGAACCCTACACGGGCCCCCTTGCCGCATTCGACAACGTGATTCTGACTCCCCACATCGGCTCTCATACGCGAGAGTCGCGAATACGAATGGAGACCGAAGCGGTGCTCAACCTGATATCCGGTTTGGGGATCTAGTGGTTGGAGCGGCCATGCCGAAGTCGGGCAGAGACAGCCCGCCTGCGGAATAGAGCTCATCCAACGACACGGCTGTCGCCTGGAGCTCACCGTGCTGGGCCCTGTGAGCCTTGTGGTGGCCGAACGCTCCGGTAAACCCGGCAGTGGCTCGAACACGAAGACTTTTGGACGGACGGCAGCTGCCCCAATCGAGGGAGGTCCTGGCCATCCACAGCGACCGTTGTGCGGCGCACACAGTGATGCCGAACTGCGAGGGGTCGAGGAGGTCCGGTATAAATGAGTAACAGCAAGGCAATGGGTGGTCCCCTGCGAGTGCTGATCTGCGGCGCCGGAAACCGGGCCTTCCCGAAAGACCCCCCGACCTCCCTGTTCCGGGGCTGGTTCGAGACGATTCAGAATTCCCCCGACTGCACCGTAGTCGGCGTTCAGGACGTGGCTGCAGCGAGCCTCGAGCGTGTCACACGAAACTACCCACTCGACGGAATCCCGACCTTCAGCGACCTCGAGCGAGCGCTCGACGCGGTCCCCTGCGACGCCGTGCTGATCTGCCCCTCGGCAGAGGCGCACGCGGCCGCGGCCCTGGCCGCCATCGGCGCCGGACGGCACGTCCTCATCGAGAAGCCCATGGTGGTCCAGCTGGCGGACGCCTTCAGGATCCAGCACGCTGCGGAGGAGAGGGCGCTGGTCGTCAGCGTCGTGCAGAACTGGCGGCTCAAGTCGGTGGGCTCAGCTTTCCGTGAAGCGGTGAGGTCGGGCAGGATCGGGCGGGTAGGCGACATTTTCTTCCGCTACGTGCGGGATCGGGAACGACCGCATCTCCCGGATTATCTCTTCGAGGAGCCTTACCCGCTGCTGTACGCGATGTCGATCCATCACTTCGACCTCTTCCGATACGCCCTGGGCGAGAACATAGAGAGCGTCGAGGGAAGGGCTTTCATTCCGCCCTGGAGCCGGTATCGCTCGCCGCCGTTCGTGCACCTGTGGATGCGGACGGGAGGAGGGACCGTCATCTCGTACGCAGGCACCTTCTCCTCGAAGAACCGCCACGTGCCCCAAGAGAGCCTGGTGGTCGACGGATCGGAGGGCTGCCTCACGAACGAGTCCCAGTGGTGCGACCCACCTCTCCTCTTCTCCTCGCCGGACACGGATGAGCCGGAGGACCTCACCGCTGGCGCCTCTCGCGACGTCCGAGATCAGTACAACCAGGCCGACGACGAGTATCTGCGCGACTTCGTGGAGGCCATCCGCGAGGGCCGACCGCCCCTGTGCCCCCCCGCAGACAACATCTGGACCCTGGCCACCGTCGACGCGGCCGTGAGGGCCTGTGAGTCCGGCTCGGCGGTGAACGTCGCCGACGTGGTGGCGGAGGCGGAGGATGCCGCGACGACGGCCAGCGTGAGCGACCGCGCGCCGGCATGAGGATCCTCGTCACCGGTGGGGCCGGCTTCATCGGATCGCATCTCGCGAAAAGGCTACTAGAGGCCGGTCACAAGGTGATCGTCGTCGACGACCTGTCCACGGGCAGCCGCGACAACGTTCCGGAGGGCGCTGAGCTCCTCGTCTTGGACCTCAGCCGCCCCGAGTCCCTCTCCCGCCTTCCGGATGACGTGGCGGCGGTGTGTCACCTGGCTGCGCAGTCCGCGGGGGCCGTCTCGGCCGAGCAGCCGTACTACGATCTCATGGCCAACGCGGGGTCGACGCTGCTGCTGAGCCGATGGTGCCTCGAACGGGGTATCGGCCGGTTTGTGTACGCCAGCTCGATGGCGGTCTACGGGGACGAGGTCGAGTCGCCCGTCGGCGAGGACGCGCGGTGTGTGCCGAAGTCGTACTACGGCGCGTCGAAGTTGGCCGCCGAGCACGTCCTCCGACTGGCGGCGCCCGAAGGCCTGAACGTGACGGTCTTTCGCATCTTCACGGCGTACGGCCCGGGTCAGAACCTGCGTAACCTGAAGCAGGGCATGGTGAGCATCTATCTCGCCTACCTGCTGCGCGGGGTGGCGGTGCCGGTCACCGGCTCGCTGGATCGCTTCCGGGACCTCATCTATGTCGACGACGTGGTCGAGGCCTGGCGGAGAGCGGTCGAGACGCGCGCCACGCCGCGCCTCGTCTACAACCTGGGCACCGGACGGGGCACGACGGTTCGGGAGTTGCTCCAGGCCCTCGCCCGTGCCTGCGACCTGCCCGCCGACCATCCCGTTGAGGAGCTGCCCGGATCGCCTTCGGACCAGTTCGGGCTCTTCGCCGACGTGTCCGCTGTGAGCTTTGACCTCGACGTCGCTCCTCCCACTCGCCTCGAGGACGGACTGCAACGGATGGTGTCCTGGGCCACGGCCGGCGTGGCGAGCAGGGTGACCAGCGCGATGCTGTGCTTGTACGGACCCGGCAACGCGAGCTGGGTATCCAGGTCAGCCCGTGGCATGCGAACCACGCCGTCGAGCAACTCTACGATCAGGCCATCCAAGCCAGCCAGTGCTTGACCCAATACCCATAGCCCCGCCAGCACGCCAACCCACCCGATCAACACCGTGCCGAACAAAACAAACGAGACCGCTCCGCCGCCACGGCCAAAAAAGGTGGCGATCCAACCTTGAACAGACGTGCGGACGCTCAAAGGAAACCAGAGTTTCGAGACTTTGGAAAGAGTCGGATAACAGCCTGCCTGCGTCAGTCCAAACACGACTCTGGCGATCAGCATCGAGGCGAATCCGGTCGCCAAAGCCACGCCCCCCATCGACAGCGACCACAAGATAATAATCGTCCCCAGCAACACATGCGGCCCAAACCAGTCGCACAAGATGCCCGACGGAATTTGCCCGAATCCGTAGCTGGCGCTGAAGGCGC
>JADFRS010000006.1 GCA_022561145.1 Gemmatimonadota bacterium | reverse complement strand
GCATAGGGGCCAATCAGGGGAGGGGGGCGCGATGAAGGTCGGCGATGCGTTGGTGAGCCTGCTGCTGAAAGAAGGCGTGCAGCAGTGCTTCAGTTATCCGTTCAGCCCGGTGATGGAGCCGATGTCGCGCGCCGGGTTGAGGAGCATCGTCACCCGCCAGGAGCGGGTGGCCGGCAACATGGCCGACGGCGTGTCGCGCTCGACCAACGGGCGCCAGATCGGCACCGTCACCGTCCAGGCCCTGGCCGGCTCGGAGAACGCCTTCGCCGGCATCGCCCACGCCTATACCGATTCGGTGCCGGTGCTGTTCCTTCCCGGCCATCCCGGCCTGCGCCATGTCGGCGTGCCGACCACGTTCGACAGCCAGCTCAACTACGCCGGCACCACCAAGTTGGCGCAAAAGCTGTTGCTTCCCGATCAGTTGACCAGCTATGTGCGGCGCGCGTTCACGGCGCTGCGCTCGGGCAGGCCGGGGCCGGTGATGCTTGAGGTGCCGGGCGATATTTGCGACCAGGACTTCGAAGGGCCGCTCGACTACGAGCCGGTGGCGCGCTTGCGCCCGGCCGCCGACCAGGGCGCGGTGGAGGAGGCCGCCGAGCGCCTGCTGGCCGCCGAGGAGCCGCTGATCTGGGCCGGCCAAGGGGTGCTTTTCGCCGAAGCCAGCGACGCCTTGCAACAGGTCGCCGAGCTGCTTGGCGCAGCCGTGATGACCACCCTGCAAGGCAAGAGCGCCTTTCCCGAGACCCACCCCTTGGCCGCCGGCACCGGTGGGCTGGTGGCCACCGCCATGGTCGACGAGTGCTTGCGCGCCTGCGACACCCTGCTCGCCGTCGGCACCAGCTTGAGCTACGCGCCGTTCACCCGCGTCATCCCCGACGGCAAGACCATCATCCATGTCACCGTCGATGCCGCCGACATCAACAAGAGCTATGCCGCCCAGGTGGGCGTGATCGCCGATGCAAGGCTGTTCCTCGAGCAGCTCGCCGAGGCGCTTCGCCGCAAGCTGGGCGAGGGCGGGCGGGCCGACCGCCGGGCGTCCAAACTATACGGGTCTTCCCCATGGCGGCAAAGATCAGGCCGGAGCTTGCGATACAGGGAATAGAGGGGAACTCTTCTGTCCACGAGCGGTTGATACGGTGATGATCACTTACCGATTGGAGAGTCGCTGATCCGCCAGGAAATGGGTCTGATCGAGCGCCTTTTGCGGGGCGTCACGACGAACCATGCCGAGACCGCGCCATCCGCAAAGGATCGCCGGCTGCGAGGCCGCACCTACGCGATTTCCTTCGACCGGGTGTGGAACGCGGCGTGTGCCCAGATCGAGGGCGCCCGGGGGTGGCAACTGCTCGAGGCGGACGACCAAGCGGGCTTGATCGGTGCGACGGCCACTACGCCCGTCTTTCGCTTCGTGGATGACGTTTCGCTCCAGATCACGCTCGACGAGAACGCCCAGACCAGGGTCGACATGACGTCTCGGTCTCGGAAAGGCAAAGCCGACCTGGGTACCAACCTTCGGCGTATCGACCGTTTCATGCGCCGACTCGACCGGAACCTCGACGCGCAACCCGAACAGATTCTCGACGCGGTGGTCCCCACTCAATGACGTCCCGGTCGCTGAAAACCGGACCTCTCACGGTAGTGGTCCTAACCATTCTAGCCTATGGCTGCCGTCCCGACCCGTCGTCCATGCAGGGCGAAGCGGGGGTCGAGCCGGCCGATACCGCGCCAGATCGAAACTTCGAGTCGAGAGTCTACGAACGGAGTATCGTGTTCATGACCACGGGCCCGGACAGCGCGATCATCGTCCCGTGGTTCTTCACCGCCCACACGCGCCAGCGGGGCGTTGTCCGCGAAGTGCGCGGATGGCTCGCCCGTAGCGGGGAATGGGAGCCGTTTTTCCAAGACCGGTGGGAAGGGCCACCCACACGCGCTCCATTCCGGATTCTGCCGCGCGCCGCGATGCGTCTGGTGGTTGGGGAAGGCGATGCGCTCGAGGCGATTCTTTACGAGGACGGAGCCCGCCAGCTGGACATCTTGATCGACGAGCCGGTAGCAGACTGGAGCGGGACCCGCGGGGAGGTGTTCCGGGTCCACGACGGGTCGATGGTGCTGGGGGGCCAACCGGCCGATGGGCTCCTTCTGGACGTGAACCGGGCGCATCGGCCCGATGACGTGCCCCCGGGGGACTGGATCTTCCTGGAGGGAGGGCCCTCCCTGACGATCGTGCTCGAGGCGCCGGTAGGCATCCCTCCGGGCTCCACCCCATATATTGGCTGGGCTCGCCTGGGCGACCGTGAACTGCGCTGGCCTCGGGTCGACGTGGAATGGACCGAGACGCGCGCATTCGAGCGAGCGCGGCGGGACGTTCCTGTCGCGTGGTCCGTCGCGTCGGCCGACGGGGCGTTGGTGGGCACACTCTCCACCGTGGCAATGCAACTCACGGTACGGGCAGGCCCGGGTCCGATCCTGCCGGTGGAGGGGCTCTTTCAGGTCAGCGGCACGCTCACAATCGACGGCGACTCGTACGAGGTGCGGGGCGTCCTTCGTCACCTTCAACCGTAACACAAGCATGTCCGAAGAACTGATTCGAGCTCTCCTCACTGTCTTATTCGGCGCCGTAGCCGGCGGCCTGACGAACACGGTGGCGATCTGGATGCTGTTTCACCCGTATGAGCCGTTCAAGCTCTTCGGATGGCGCATCGGCCTCCTACATGGCGCCATCCCCAAGAACCAGGCGCGGCTCGCCGCGGCGGTTGGACGCACGGTGGGCAGCAGGCTGCTCACGGACGAGGACCTGGAGGCCATCTTCTCGGACGAGGCGTTTCGCGACGCGTTCGATGAGCGCCTCTCAGGATTCCTGGGGGCGTTGCTGCATGAGGAAAGGGGCTCGCTCAGGGAGCTTCTGCCCGAGGCGGCGCTACCCGAAGTCGAAGGGCTGCTCGAGGAGATGGTCGACTTCGGTCTGCTGCGGCTGGACGAGTACCTGGCTTCTGAGCGGTTCCCGGAAGCGATCAGCCGCCGTGCCCACGAGATCGTGGAGGCCATCGCCGACGAGCCTATCGCTGGGCTGCTGACGCCGGCGCGGGAGGAGGCCATCTCGGAGTTGGTCGAAGATTGGATCCAGGACGCCGTCGACAGCGAGGACTTCCAGACGGCCGTCGACGATTACCTGGAGCGGTCGTCGATCAAATTGCTGAGTCCTGGACGCACGTTCGAGGAGATCCTTCCGCCGGGCCTCGTGGGGGCGGTCGAGAAGGCCATCGCCGGATACCTCCCGCTCGCCATCCAGCGGCTTGGCTCTCTGCTCGAGGACGATAAGGCGCGTGCGCGTTTCGAGCGCTTCATCCATGACCTGCTCCGCAACTTCATGCGCGACCTCAAGTTTCACCAGCGCCTCGTGGCGAGCCTGATCGTCACGGAACAGACCGTGGACAAGGTCCTGAACACGATCGAGGCGGAAGGCGCAGAACGGTTGGCCGAGATGCTTCAGGAAGAGGAAATCCAGGAGGCCATGGCGCGGGGCGTAAACGAGGCCATCGTCGACTTTCTCCGTCGCCCGGTCGTGTCGGTTCTCGGGGAGGGCGAAGATCCCAGCGTCGTCGACGCGCGTGCGACCCTGGCGGGTTGGATCCTCAACCTCGCGAGCGATCCGGCTACTCGGAGCTTCGTGGTCGAGAAGCTCGGCTCCGCCTTGGAGCGGGCCGGCACTCGCACCTGGGGTGACGTCTTCGCTAAGTTGCCACCTGAAAAGGTCTCGGGCTGGCTGGTCATGGCGGCTCGTAGCGAGCCTGCGGGCACCATGTACAGGGAGACCGCACGCAGGCTGACCTCCGGTCTGCTCGACCGGCCGATTGGCACGCCGGCCAACTGGCTCCCGGCGGGCGCCCCGCGGCGCATCGAGGAATCGATCTCAGGACCGGTGTGGCAGTGGCTCCAGACTCAGGTGCCCACCGTCGTTCAACAGATCGATGTGGCGCGTAGGGTCGAGGAGAAGGTGTTGGACTTCCCGACCGCGAAGATGGAGGACCTGGTTCGCAGGGTCACCGATCGGGAGTTGAAGATGATCGTATGGCTCGGCTACGTGCTCGGTGCGTTCATCGGAATGGCGCTGGTGATCATGAACAGACTGCTGCCCTGACCCGCGGCGCCCTCAGACCCGATCGCCGTCGCGCCGGTCCTTCTCGGCCGGTTTGGTAGAAACCGCGGTGCGGAAATGCGTACGCACCGCCCGGCGCGCGGAGGCAGGTTTGGTGGTCCGCATATAGTCGAGCCACATGAAGTGGCGCTTCGCCTTACGGGGTTGCCCGCCCGAAACCAGCCGCTGATCGATCTCTTCACGCGTCTGCGTGAAGTTGCCAACTCCGAGGTAGAGGCCCAAGACGAGAGCCGCTAGGCCTCCGAGAATCTTCAGGAAGAGAATTTTCGCCCGACTCCTTCAGAGGCGTCTATGCCTTTCCGACGGACTCCAAGAAAAGCAGTACGATGCCCACGGAGAGTATGATCGGAACCACATTGGTTCCGACGGCCACCATGCCGACCACCGTCCAGAAGACGATGTGTGTGAAGGTATATCCGCCCGGGAGCAGGTTCATTTCGTTCCTCGTAAGCGTTCAAAGCCCAGCGCCATCAATAGAATATGGCGTCGCCGGTCGCTGTCTTCAATGGCAGGCTCAATCGATGCGGCCGGCCGGTGACTCAGGAGCCTCGCCGGTCTCGGCATGGAGGCGTCTGCGTACATCCGCCAGGTATCCGGGCGCGATGTCGAGGAGCTTGCATACTTTGCGCATCACGTACTGCTCTTTGCTCGAGAGTTCGCCGTCTGAATAGACCAGACCCCACATCACCTCCACGAGCACCATCTTCTGGCCCAGCGAATAGTTCGCCTTGATCAGCTTCGTGAACTGCCAGAGATCGACCGCGTTGGCACGTTCCTTCTCGGCAAGCGCGATAAGCTCCGCCGCCTGATCGTGATCGAGGCCATACTGCCGACGGATCGCCCCCTCCAGGTGCTGGGCCTCGTCGTCGGTGAACTCCTCATCCGCATGAGCCAACTCCAACAAGAGAGCGCATGCCGCAAGGCGAATCTCCCGTTCTGGCACCGATTCCTGTTGAGGATCCGGCGCCATCGAGGTTCCGAAAAACGCCTTGATGGCATCAAGCATGGTTTCGCGCCGCAATGTGTCGAGAGAGGAATAGGCCTTGTCAGACTAACGCCCGCTGGTGGTACAAGCCAGAGACTCTCATGGGAGAGTGAGGTCGAGCAACGCATGGCCCTTCATCTCCACGATCTCGCCGAGCTCGATCGGCAGCGGGCGCCGGAACTCGGGGCCGTCCCACACGAACGTATGGTACTCACCGTGCTCGCCGCAGGGGTCGGCCCCGGCCTCTTCGATGTCTCGCACGACCTCCAACGACAGTTCACGGCCCAGCCACTCACGGCGGCCGGCCGCTAGGTCCACCGAGACGATCAAAGCGCGGTAGCCGTGAGCGATCAAGTCACGAACCAGCTCACCGGGCGACTGGCCCCACAGTGGCTCGTGGTGCTCCAGCCCCGCCCGAACGACCCGCTCATCGTACCACTCCCGGACCTCGGCGAGGTGGACGTTGCCGAAAATCACGCCACCCACCCCCTTCTCCCGTAACTCGGCGAACAGCCGGGAAAGCACGGTCTCGTAGTCCTCGGCACCAGAGGGGGCTTGGACCAACTCGAGGTTCAACGCCTCGGCCTGGGCCTCGACGAGGCCCTTCCGCGTGCCATGGAACGCGACCCGACCGGACTCACCGTCGTAGACGTTGAGGGCAAATCGCACGTCGAATCCCTTAGCGCGGGCAGTATGGAGCGCAAGGACGGCGTCCTTGCCCGCACCTGTACAAATCGCATGGACCACTCTCCAACTCCTACTCCTGGAGCCGTACTTTCCGCACACCCGCCCTCAGGGGCACCACCAAAGCGACCGCGGTGAGCGTTGCGGCTCCCGCACCTCCCAGAATCAGGGGGACGATACCGGCGCTGGTCGGACCCCCGTCCTGGAGACCCGCAGCAAGCAGGAGGTAAACGGGCCAGGCGAGCATGCCGACCACTCCCACCAGGTAGGTCACGGCGGCCATCATGAACAACAGGCCGCCGAACGAGGTCGGTATCTCGGCCGTATTTTCGGTCTCGAAGTTCGGATAAAGGGCACCGAACCCCAAAGCCAGAGCCGTAATCGCGAACGTGATGGCAATCATCGCGACGGTCGTGATGCCGAGGATCAAAGGCACGGCGTCCAAGATGATATTGGTGAGAACGATGAGCGGTAGGGACACCAATAGCAGGGGGATCGTGCCCACCCAATACTTCGCCCAAAACAAGGTCTTGATGTCCAGCGGTGACGACCGCAGCAGCCACATCATGCGGCCTTCGAGCGACATGGCCGGGAATACGAACCGGGCCGCGATGGCGGCAACCACGAAGCCCGCCAAGCCAAGGTTCACGAAAGACACCAAGATGATCAAGGAGAACGAAAGCTCCTCGCCGGTATAGAGCGGAAGCACCTTGATGTTG
The DNA here is from genome assembly GCA_022561145.1 of Gemmatimonadota bacterium. Classification (GTDB taxonomy): domain Bacteria; phylum Gemmatimonadota; class Gemmatimonadetes; order Longimicrobiales; family Gaopeijiaceae; genus JACZXQ01. The sequence goes on along the minus strand of JADFRS010000006.1, from coordinate 45,294 downwards.
TAGACGTACACCACCACCAGCACTCCCAGCAGGAGCAGTTGTGACCACTGCGTGGTGTCTCTGAAGAAGACTCGGATCTCCTTGGCGACGAGCGCGCGAACCGGCGGGCTCGCGCGGGAGAGCAACCGATCCACCAACCGCGAACGCGTACGGCCTTCCTTACGCTGAGCGCCCTCCTGGGCCCGGGTGAAGCCGTTATTGAAAAAACGGTGGTGCAGCCATGCGCCGCCGACGAAAAACGCCGCGGCCGTACTCCAAAGCAGGAATACCGGGAATGGATCGAAGAACCCGTTGAGATGCGACATCAAGGCCTGGGCCACCCACTCGTTCGGGAGCCACGGCGATGTCGGAGTCCGCAGCACAGCCATGAAGTCCACCAGGTCGCGGAACTCCTCCGGCCGCATGAGCCGCTCAGGTTTGAGGAATCTGAACAGGGTGACTACGGCGGCGGCGGCCAGGAGGCCCATGAGCGCAAGCAAGTCTCGTGTCCTTCGCGCCGGGAAAATGTTGACCAATATCAGCGTAACGGCGGTGCCGAGTACGGCCGGAAGCACCAGGTACGGGATCAGGGCGGCGACGGCGAGCGCATAAAAGCTCATCCCGGCTCCATAGACCACCCCGTAGGCGGCAAGCAACGGCACCGCCATGAGAGCCACCATCCAGGACGAGTCGACGATCGTCTCCGTGAGGCGCGCGCCGTAGAGCTCGACCGGATCGATCGGCGCAGCCATCAACAGCTCCAGGTCCTTCGACAGGAAGAAGGTGGAGAGCGCCGTAATCACGTTCGAGAGCAGCAGGATCATGAGAAACGTGAGCAAAGCGAGCCCCAACAGCTTGCTCGCCAACAGGTCACCGATTCCCTGAGTGCCGCGGAAATACAGCAACATTCGGAAGATGACGCCGAAGATGAAAGCCCAGAAGACGAGCCCAATAAATCCCAGGAGGAGCCATTTACCGAACCCGCCCCGCTCCGCGCGGGCCCGATTCACCTTGGATCGGACCTTCGGGCTGAGAAGCCCGAGAACCCCCGGCCCGCTCATGGTCGATCCGTTCACGCGCCCTGGAGGCTGGCCACCACGTTGGCCATATCCTCGTTGCCGGTCACCTTCAGGAAGATCTCCTCCAGGTGAGCCTCCCCGGAATCGACCTGGGTGCGGAGGTCGTCCATCGTCCCCTGCGCGATGATGTCGCCCTCCCGGATGATGGCGATCCGGTCGCAGACCGCCTCGGCCACCTCCAGCGTGTGGCTGGACAGAAAGACCGTGCCCCCACCGTTCACGAACGCCCGCAACAGGTCCTTGAAGATCCGGGCCGACCTGGGATCCAACCCGACCATGGGCTCGTCCACCACGATCAACTCGGGCTGGTGGATCAACGCTGAGATGATCAGGAGCTTTTGGCGCATGCCGTGCGAATAGCTCTCAATGAGTTCATCACGCCACTCGCTGAGGCTGAAGAGGTCGAGCAGCCCCGCGACCCGCTGTGCGGAAGCGGATTCGTCCTTGCCCCACAATCCCGCCACGAACCGAAGGAACTCTCCTCCCGAGAGTTTCTCGTACAGGAACGGCCGGTCGGGAATGTAGCCGATGCGCGACTTGGCGCTCAGGGGGTTCGAAGCCAGGTCGTCTCCCCCGATCTCGATACGCCCGCCCGATGGCTGGAGCACACCCGCGATCATGCGGATGGTCGTGGTCTTGCCCGCACCGTTGGGGCCCAGAAATCCGAGAATCTCCCCTCTGGGCACAACGAGGTCGATGCCGTTGACGGCCGTGAAGCTTCCGTAGCGCTTCACGAGGCCCTTGAGGAGCAACATCTCGGATGAGTCGTCGGGCCTGGGGACCTGCCCGTCCATGAGCGCGGCAATCTGTGCCCGCACCCGCTCGGTTACATGCGAGGGACGGGTCACGGACCGTCCTCCTCGGCAGAGGGCGCGTCCAGTACTTCGATGTTGAGCCGACCGATCAGGCGGATGATCTCGACCTGTTGCGCGAGCCCACCGATGACGAAGCGAATGTGGGAGGCGTCCGCCGGAAACTGGCCGAACGTGGGGTCCACGGCCACCCACTCGCCAAGCCAGACCTCGGGCCAGGCGTGGTAGAAGAATGCGTCGTTGACGTACACCAACCCGACCGCCGTTCGTGCCGGCAAGCCAAGTGACCGCGCCATCGCCACGAACAGAACGGTATGCTCGTTGCAGTCCCCTGTGCGCGATTCCAGAACCTGGACGGCGCTCGGCACCGAGAACGTGATGCTCTTCTCGAGCATCTGGTTGATGCTTCGGGTGAGCCGCTCGGCGGTCGCCCTCGGATCACGTGCCCAACGTCCCGCGATCCGGCGAGCAGCGTCGATGATGCGCTGGTCATCGCTCTGAATCAGCGGTTCCGGCTCCAACACATCGCGTAGGTCCATGAGCTTATAGGGCAGTTGGTACCCCGGGTCGACGCCAGCCCAGGATTCTCGCCGCACGATCAGAGTGTCGCCCCTGAGGGTCTGGCGCCCTCCGTCGAGCTGAAATCCCGTGAGATCGACGCCCGACAGCCTGAAGCGCAGCTCGGCGTGCTCCTCCACCAAGCCCAGATCCACGTTGCTCTGGATCGCGGTCGCCAAGATCAGATCCTCGTCGATCGCCGCCACCGTCACGCCTTCCATGTCCTCGGAGGCCTGCCGGGCGAGCTCGTATTCGGTCTTCTCCATGGTGAACCCCATCGGACTTGAAGCACGCAGGATGCGTCCGTCATGGTCCACCCAACTCTCCACCCGCACACCGCCGTGCATCTCTGCGATCAGCCAGGCCGGGACCGAGTCGTAACGGGCAATGCTCCAACGCCCTGTCAGCGGGTCGAGGGAAGCGCTGTCCGGCACCAGCAGCGTGTCGTGCGCAAGGATCCTCACCTCCACGGCCCGTGTCGCGAGCGTGGAAGGATCGAACACGGGAAGGTGCACGGTGTTGCCGACCACCAACTCGCCCGCCATGGCGATCCTGATGGGCATGGCCGCCGAGAAGATCGGCGGCTCGGCCATGCGGTACTCGATCTGCTGCTTCGTGCCGCCCGAATTGATCTCGACGCGCAATGTGGAATCGGCGCCCAGCGTACCGATGGCCTCGAAACGCCCTACCTCAGAATCCAGTGAGAACGAAAACGATTCCATGACCAGGGCCGGGCTGAGATGGACCTTCGTCCGAGCCACGACCGATCCGGTGTGGCCGAGCGCGAGCAGGTCGATGAACATCATGTCCTCGAGCTCGAATCCGCCCTCCGGGATGGTATCCAAGCGCGATGTGGCCTGGCCGACTGTGCGGTCCCCCATCTTGAGGGTGTAAAAGCTCACGCCGGGGGCCAGCGCCATCGCCGCCGTGGTGAGTCGCGTGAGTTCCGGCTGGTAGTACTCCCGGCGCACATGCCAACCCATCATGGTGAGCCACGTGAGAATGATGCCCATTGCGACGAGCTTTCGTGTCATCTCTCCCCCCTCAAGTCCCCGAATCTGCGCCTGCACCCTCGGCACCCTGTCGTCCATCGAGTTCGACGGCACCCTCGAACGCCGCCTTCTCATACTCGTTCGTCACGACGACGGTGGCCTCGCGTAGCGACTCGCCGGAATCCACGAACGACTTGAGCACAGACAGTATCACCCGTGCCGACGTCTCGGCGTCGAGGCATCCGGCGCCCGTCCCGAGGGCGGGGATCGCAACGCTCTCCACTCCCCAAGCACACGCCTGTCGGAGTCCGTTGGTCAAGGCCTTTCGTACACCGGCCTCCGTCACGGGCTCGTCCAGGGACTCGATCACCAGGTGGATGATGAAATCCGCGTCGAGGTCGCCAGCGGGTGTGACCACCGCCCCGCCGATCGGGAAGTCGCCCATCTGCTCGAGCCGTTCGAGGATAGCCTCTCCGGCGCCCGAGCCCACACGGCACCCACCAGGCGTGAGGGGCTGGAGGTCCCACCGGACGGCCCTAAACACGGCCTGCGTAGACACGACCTCCAGATCCGCAATCCGAATGGAGATCATCGGCGCCCCAATTCGCCGGCCTTCTTGTACATGCGCGCGGCCTGCTCCGGATCACGCCGTTTGTCGTAGACCATGCCAAGCGTCTGGTAGACCCTCGGGTTGTCCGGGTCCAGCTCGCTGGCCCGCTCCAGCGCGGCGAGGGCTTCATCGATCCTCCCGAGGAGATGGAGCGCCTCTCCTCTGTACAGGTGGGCGGGTCCGTGGTCGGCCTGACGGTCGCAGACCCACCGAAGCGTCGCCTCGGCCTGATCATAAAGCCCCCGCTTGAATTCTACGATCCCCATTCCGGCCCGAATGTCCACATCATCCGGACTCAGTCGATGCGCCCGTTCGAGCGCCGCTTCCGCCTCTCCGAAGCGACCCAGCGAGCCGAGCACCGATCCCATCCGGGCGAGGACGACCACACTGTCCGGCTGTTCGGCTTGGAGAGCCACGAGCCGTTCAAGAGAGAGGTCGTAGGCACCGCCCTCCTCTAATTCACGGATCCGCAAGAGCGATTCGGCCAGCCCGCTCAGCGGCGGCTCGAGAGGTTCGGTATTGATCGGACCAACCTCGAAACCCTCGGCGGGAACTGGGACGGGAGCCTCCGCGGGTACGGGGACCGCCACCTCCATTTCGTCGGGTTGTCGCTCTGGTGTGGCCTCGATCTCGTCGAGGAGATCGACCTGTTCCGGCAGCGGAGAGTCCTGCTGCTCCGTTTCGCGCATCCCTTGGGTCAGGTGGGATTCAGCTTCGGCGTCGGGCCGATTCGCCTCGCGGCGGGCTTTGCCCCTTCGACCGCTCCGCGAGCTCGACTTCTTGCCCTTAGACACCTTGTTCCCCATCTCCCACCTCGGAGCGCACCCAGTCCAGGTAAGGGCCGTACCCCTCCACGACCGGCAAGGCGAGCACCTCGGGAACGTCGTACGGATGGAGGGACGCCGCCCGCTCGACCAGAGCGCCAACGGCGGACCCAGTCGTCTTCAATACCAAGAGGACCTCCGGCTGGTCCTGCACCTCACCGTCCCAGTGGAAGATCGATATGAGCCCGGGCACAATGTTGGCGCAGGCGGCAAGCCTCTCTTCGACGAGGCGGCGGCCGAGCTCACGCGCCACATCCAGGTCGGGTGCGGTCATCAGCACGACGCGAACCTCATCCGTCATTTCGTCACCCGACGAACGTGGTCTGGGCGTAGGACTCTTCATCGTAGAACGAGTCGATGAGGTCCTTGTAGAGGGCGGACACCGCCCGCCGCTTGACCTTGTCGGTCGGGGTGAGCGTTCCATCCTCTATGGTGAACGGCGTCTCCAGGAGTCCGATTTTCTTGGGGGTCTCGTACCGCGCGAGCCCCCGCAGACAAGTGAAAACCTGGGCCTCCATCAGCTCGTGCACCTCGGGATTGGACAATAGGCTCCGCTTGTCCTCGAAGAGGATGCCCGCCTTATTGGCCCAAGACTCTAGTTTCGGAAAGCTCGGCACGATGAGCACGGAGCAAAAGTTCCTGCGATCGCCGAGCATCACCACCTGGTCGATGAATTCGTTGATCTTGAGCCGATTCTCGATGGGTTGAGGAGCTACATTCTTCCCGCCGGCGGTGACAATGATGTCTTTCTTCCGATCGGTGATCTTGAGCCTGCCCTCTTCATCGACCTCCCCGATATCACCCGTATAGAACCAACCCTCTTGGTCGATCGCCTCGGCCGTGGCCTCGGGCCGCCCGTAATACCCCTTCATCACCTGCGGTCCGCGAACGAGAATCTCGCCATCTTCGGCAATACGAATTTCGGTCCCGGGAACCGGCGGGCCCACAGTACCGATCTTCAGCGTGTCGATGGTGTTGACGTTCGTCAGGGGGCTGGTCTCCGTGAGACCGTAGCCCTCCAAGATCGGGAGGCCCACTGAGTAGAAGAACCGGCTCAGCTCGGGCGCGAGGGGCGCGCCCCCGCTGATGAAGTACTTGATCCGCCCTCCCACCGCGGCGCGGACCCTGCCGAAGACGAGCAGGTCCGCCAGCCGGTACCGCAGCCTCACGCTCATGCCCGGGTCTCGCCCGGCGAGCACTTCGTCCGCCCATGCCCCCCCCACCCCGCAGGCCCACTCGATCAGCTTCTTGGTGAGGCCCTCGGCCTCCATGACCTCGTTGTAAATCTTCTCGAAGAGGCGGGGCACCGAGACGGCCACCGTAGGTCGTACGATCTTGAAGTCCTCGGCCACGGTGTGGATCGAATGGGCATAGGCGATCGTCACGCCCGACGAGAAGAACACATAGTCCACCATCCGCTGCAAGACGTGGGAGAGCGGGAGGAAGCTCATGGTCGAGTCCGCCTCTGTCAGTGAGATGGGCTGCGTGGACGCCTGCACGTTCGACCAGAGGTTGTTGTGCGTGAGCATCACGCCCTTCGGGTCGCCCGTCGTACCGGAGGTATAAAGGATCGTAGCTACATCATCGGGTTCAGCCTCCAAAGCCGATGTCCGGAATGCCTCGGCGGTCACGCCATCGATGGCCGCCTTCCCCTGGGCGAGGAAGTCGGTCCACGAGATCACCCCGTCGGGTAGCTCGAGCGGAGCATCGAACACCACGATCTGCGGGGAGCGCTCGACCTGGGAGCGGGCGTTGACGGCCTTCTTCATCTGCTCGGCCGAGGATACGAAGACCACCTTAGCGCCGGAGTTGTCGAGGATGTAGGCCACCTGCGGCACGGTGAGCGTGGCGTAGATCGGCACATCCCATACGCCCGCGCAGATGCACCCATAGTCCGACAGGGCCCATTCCGGGCGGTTCTCCGACAGGATCGCGGCGCGGTCACCCCGTCGGAGCCCGAGCGCGCGGAGTCCGCCCACTACGGTACGCACCTGCCCGAGGACCTGTCCGCACGTGATGTCCACGAGTCTCGGGCCCTCGCCCGGAAAATACCGAAACGCGACCTGCCCACTTCGCGCTTCGACCCTCGTAAGGAAGAGTTGCGCTAGCGTTCCAGGGGTGGGGCTGGTCGTGTGATCGAGGGTCGCCATGTGTGTTTCTCCGCAGGCCTTCGAGCGCCTTGAAGGCCTGTCAGGCCGGCTCGACCCGAATATCGATTTCGACATCCTGCCGCAGGGTGTGCATCACGCTGCAGTATGTCTCCCTTGACAACGCCACGGCCCGGTCGACCTTGGCGGCGTCTTCGGGGCCCGGGCCGGAGAGACGGAATACCATCTCGATACGTGTGAAGCGACGCGGGGGCTCGGCCACTCGCTCACCCGCCACCGAGACTTCCAGCCCATCCAGCGGCACTCGGGACTTCTCCAAGATAGTCCGGATATCGACCGTCATGCACCCGGCCAACGCCAGAAGCAAGGTGTCCATGGGAGACGGGCCCTGACCGCCGTTGCCGTCGATGGTGATCGAGCCACCGGACGCACCACTCCCCTCGAACACGAGGTCCTCGCCGGACCAACGCAGGGTGACGTGTTTGAGATCGGACATGCTATGAGCGTGTCGGGGTCGGGGGGCGAGCCACTTCGCAAATGTCCGGACCGCCCACTAGAAGAGATCATCCTGAGTGGGGAGGTCGGCCGGCGACGGCATCGACTCGGCGGCGCCGGCCCCGCCTTCGCCGGTCAAACCCGCCAGCGTCTCACGCGCATGAGACACGTGCTCGCTGGCATCGGCATCGGACGGGGCGTTCTCGAGGAACGCCCGAAGGTGCGGAATGGCGTCTGCCTCCTGCCCACTCCGAGCGAGCAAGAACGCCAGACCATAATGAGCGCCGGCGGCTTGCGGATTCTTCTGAAGCACGTGCCGGTAGGTCTTGACGGCCTCCTCAGTCATCCCGATACGAGTGTAGGCCATGGCGATTTGCTGCAGGACTACACCGTCACCGGGCGCGTCCTTGAGGGCGAGGCGGAAAGAGGTGAGGGCTTCGTGCGACTTGCCCGCCTTCATCAGGGCAAGGCCCTCACCGTAATAGTCCACCCGCCCGGTGTCCGCAGAGCCACCAAAGAGCTTGTTCCACCACGCCATGGAGAGGACGCCCGGCTAAGGAAAATCGTGAGCGCTCCGGTCGAAAACAAAGCTCTCGAAACGCTTTGAGGATCTTGCAAAGCTAGGATCGCGGAATAGCCGACGCAACGCCACCGTCTGCCCGGGTTTCACCTTCAGGGGCGCCGAGCCACCACGGTCCCACCTTCCTCCAACACGAGCTCGAGGTTCAACCGACCCAACTCCTCCGCCATTCCGGCCGGTGCGTTCAACGCCACGAGCCGGCTACCGCGCGCCAGGATGCGAGCCCCTTCGCCGAGGCGTAGAGGATCGTCGGAAACGAGCAGGGCCACACCCCGCATGACTCCTGACAGGAAAGGAAGCATCGCGCCGGCGGCGAAACGGCTGACGCCCGGCTCCTCCGGTACCTCGCGAAGCCCGCCATCGACACAGACGATCTCGAGCCCTGGAATCAAGGCGGCCAGGTCGTGGCCGTGACTGGCGAGCCTGCCCAGTAACACGACCTCTCCCGGCCCCTTGGTCACCCCGAGTAGGGCGCCGAGAGTGACCGCATCACTCGGAACGGACTCCGCGATGCCTGAAAGGTCGTCGCCCTCACGCGGTAGAGACCTCAGATCACAGTACCCATCCTCGATGGGATAGCGTCCACGGCAGTTCGCGCACCCGAGCGATCCCATCAGCAGGCGACGGTCAGCCACTTCATCCGCCAGGAGCACCAACCCGAACTCGGGCCCACAACGCGGACATGCGAGTCGATCCGTGAGGAGAAGATGCACGGAGTGCCCCGAGCCTTCAGGCCCGGGCGATTTGCAGGAGCGGAATCTGGACCGTGTGAGGGCGAGTGCACACAAAAAGGACCGCTTCGGCTACGTCGTCCGCGGCCAGCATCGCTTCGCGGCTGGGCAACGCAGGATCGTTGTCCGGGTCCATTGGGTCCCAGATTGTGGTGTCCGTCGCCGAGGGTTCGATGAGGCAAGCGCGCACCCCCGTGCCCCGCACCTCTTCGACCAAGACCTCGTGCAGCCCTCTCAATCCGTACTTGGAGGCCGAATAGGCCGCGTTGCCTGGAAAGGCCTGTCGTCCCGCTACAGAGCCGATGTTGACCACCAATCCGCTGCCACGCTCGAGCATCGCGGGCAACAGACACCGGAGGAGCCAGAACGCGGAGCGAAGGTTGACGTCCAGGTTGCGGTCGAGCGTCTCGGCGGTGGTCTCCTGGATGGACGCGATATCGAACACCCCGGCTGCGTTCACCATGAGGTCTGGGACTCCCCGGCTTGCGATGAGACCGGCCGTGGCTTCGGCAGTGGCGCCACGATCGGTCAGGTCTAGAGGTAGCGCAGTACCGCCGAGCTCGCCCGCCAACTCCTCGAGTCGTTCCACCGTCCGGGACACGAGAACCACGTGTGAGCCCTCCCGCGCCAGGGTCCGAGCAACGGCTTCACCGATCCCCCGGCTGGCTCCTGTGACCAGTGCCAAGCCTCCGTCGAGTGCGAAAGCCGTGCTGGTGCTCGTGCCGGTGCCCGGGAGGGTCAAAGCGACATCGGGGTGTGCGTGGTCATGGCTAGGCGAAGGAACTCGTCCCGAGTGCGCTGGTCATCAAGGAAGACCCCCCGCATTGCGGACGTGATCGTCTTCGAGTTCTGCTTTTCCACCCCACGCATCATCATGCACAGGTGATACGCCTCCACAATCACGCCGACGCCCTGGGGTTTGATGATATCCCAAAGCGCTTGGGCGATCTGCTCCGTCATGCGCTCCTGAACCTGGAAGCGGCGGGCGAAGGTCTCCACCAGGCGGGCGGCCTTGCTGATGCCCATGATCCTGCCGTCGGGGATGTACGCGACGTGTACCTTGCCAAAGAACGGTAGCAGGTGGTGTTCGCACAGCGAATACATCTCGATGTCCTTCACGAGCACCATGTTGTGGTGCTCTTCCTCGAAGACGGCATCGCCGACCGCATCCTCGGCGGTCATGCGAAAGCCGCTCGTGAGAAACTTCAGGCTTTCCGCTACGCGCTCCGGCGTGTCGCGCATGCCCTCTCGCTCCGGGTCGTCGCCCAGCCGGCGAATCATCTCCGCCACTAGTTCCGGAAATGCCACTCCGGAGAGATCGATGCCCGTATTCGACAAAGTCTAGCTCCTTAGCCGCCCGTGTACTCGACATAGTTGCGATCCGTCTCCCACAGCACGAGGCGGGACAGCGTGACTCCCTCGGGCAGGGGTGTCTCCAGCCGACGCCATATGCCCACGACGAGATTTTCGGTAGAGGTGATGACGCCTCGCATCCACTCCACGTCCAGATTGAGGTTCTTGTGGTCCAGGTCCTCGAGGACCTCTCTCTCCACCAAATCCCTCAGGTCAACCAAATCCATGACGAAGCCCGTCTCGGGGTTCAGTTCGGCTTCGACGGTGACGTCCAGGTTGTAGTTGTGGCCGTGCCAATTGGGGCTCGCGCACAGGCCGAACACTTCCCGGTTTCGCTCTTCCGACCAATCCGGGTTCTCGAGGCGGTGGGCCGCACAGAAGTGAACCCGCCTGGTGATTTTCACCCGCGGCATGCGTCTCTCCAGTGGGATCCGAAAATACGCGGCCCGGACGGCCGCCGAGGGCGAAAGTTATAGACCCCCTCCACCGTCGGGAAGAGACTCTACTACACAGACGACCCCGAGACGAGGAGGATTGTGGTGGCGACCCCAGGCCGGCGGGCTAGCGGCCTGCACCGTCCAGCATGTCGATGGTGGCAGTCGACGGACCCCTCGTGCGCTGGATCCGGCGGGCCGATCGCTCGGCCTCACGCCAGACGCGCAACATGTTCTCCCCGGCGACTTTGGCGAGTTCATCCTCGGTCCAACCGCGCCGAGACAATTCGGCAATCAGCGCCGGAAACGTGGACACGTCCTCGAGCCCCACAGGCGTTGAGGTGATTCCGTCGAAATCGCTACCCAGACCCACGTGGTCCACACCCGCGACCCGGCGCACATGCTCGATGTGGTCGGCAACATCTGCCAGGGTCGCGCTCGGCGGATCACCGTCCCCACGGTAGGTGCGGTTGGCCTCAGACACGAAGGACGGAACGAACGTAACCATGACGATCCCCCCGTTCTCCTTAAGCCGCCCGAGGACATCGTCCGGAACGTTCCGGCGGTGGTCCGTGAGCGCCCGCGCGGACGAGTGCGAGAAAATGACGGGCGCCTCGGCGATGTCCAAGACGTCGTTCATGGTCTCCGGCGAGGTGTGCGAGAGATCGACCAGCATGCCCAACCGGTTCATCTCGCCAATCACCTCGCGCCCGAACGCCGTCAGGCCCCCGTGCTCAGGCTCGTCGGTGCCTGAATCGGCCCAGTCGTTGTTGCCGGAGTGGGTCAACGTCATGTACCGGGCCCCGAGGGCGAAGAAGGCTCTCAGTGCCCCGAGCGAGTTCTCGATCGCGTGACCGCCTTCCATCCCAATTACGGACGCGATCTTTCCGGACGCGAAGATGCGCTCTACATCAGAGACCGAAAAGGCCTGTTCGAGCTGGTCGGGGTAACGCGCGAAGATCTGCCGGGCGATCTCGATCTGCTCGAGCTGGACCCGCGCGGCGCCCTCCTCGACGGCCTCCATCGGTACATACACCGACCAGAACTGGGCGCCAACCATGCCGTCACGGAGACGCGACAGGTCCGTATGTCCGGAGGTGGTTCGCCGCAAGTCATAGGCGCCGACATCGTGCGGAGCATCCTCGTTCTCTCGGATCGCCCACGGGAGATCGTTGTGCGCGTCGAAGAGGGGCGTAACGGCCAACACCCGCCTGGCGGTCTCCATGTGGACGTCTTGAGACTGCACGGCGGAAGCCGCGAGGAATCCTGCCAGAGCCAAAACCACGCTGCGCTTCATCGAACCCCTCCCATGGATGAGCTTTCCGAGAATCGGGGGAATCCTTACCGCGCTCCAAAGCGGTTGGCAACCCGGGACCACGGTGCCAGACATGGTGGCATCTCCTATAATGACGATGCCTAACCAACAGCCGACGTACAACGACTCCGGAGGATGTAAATGAGCCAGGCCATCCGCCCGCTGCTGGCCTCGACCATGGGCGTCGCCGCGCTTGCCGCTGTGACGGCCATTCCGACGCCTGTTCGAGGGCAACTCAACTTCGACCACTACCACCGGTGGGAAGAGGTTCACGACATCATGTCCAGCCTGGCTCGGCGCTACCCCGGCCTCACAGAGTTGTATTCCATCGGGCAGAGCTTCGAAGGCGTGAGCCTGATGATGATCGAGGTGACCAACGAGCGCACGGGACCGGCGTCGGAGAAGCCCGCATTCTACCTGGACGGAGGCATTCATGCCGCGGAGCTCACCGGTTCGGAAGTCGCTCTCTATACTCTTGGGTACCTCCTGGAGAATTACGGAAAAGATGATCAGGTCACCGAACTGTTGGATACGAGGGCCTTCTACATAAGGCCGAAGTTCAACCCCGACGGATCCAATCTCGTTCTCAACACGGACCAGTCACTCAGAAGCTCTGTCCGTCCTGTGGACGACGACGGGGACGGCTCCGCCGACGAGGATCCAGCCCAGGACCTGGACGGTGACGGGTGGATCACCCGCATGAGGATTCCAGACCCGGAAGGGCGCTTCGTAGTGAGCCCGACCGATTCACGAGTCATGGTCGAGCGGGGGACGGGAAGCAGCGGGCCATTCTACCGACTGGTCTCCGAGGGAGTGGATGACGACGGAGACGGCCGGCTCAACGAGGACGGCACCGGCGGCCTCGACATGAACCGCAACTTTCCCCGGAACTGGGAGCGGATCCACCTACAGCCCGGGGCAGGCGACTTTCCGCTCTCGGAACCCGAGACGTACGCGACGGCGCGCTTCGTGAACGAGCACCGCAACATCAACTTCATCATGCACGGCCACACGTCGGGCGGGTTCGTCTACCGCCTGCCGTCCGCCTCCAACCCAGAACTCTTCGACACGACCGATCTGCGCCTGATCATACATCTGGGCGAGTTCTACTCCGAGAGCACCGGGCGCGACGTGATTCCAAGCTCCACCCATCCCACCAACCACCGCTACGGGACGCTGATCAGTTTCGGGTATTGGGATCACGGAGTGATCGGCTGGGTGCCCGAGTACTCGCCCCCACCGGACCAGTGGGTCCCGGACGCCGACGGAAACGGCGAGATCGAAGAATCGGACTGGCACGCTTATAACGACGCAGAATTCGGTGGGAGATATTTCTCGCCCTGGACTTCTTATGAGCACCCCACCTTCGGCCCGGTGGAGATCGGCGGCTGGCACCGGAAGTTCTGGGGCCAGAATCCGCCGGACGAACTCCTGATGCGAGAACTCCAGCAACAAGTGCCCTGGTTCCTCTACCTCGCCGGGCTGACCCCCAGGCTCGAACTCGACACACCGAGTGTGACACCCCTCGGGGACGGTCTCCTCCGGGTGACTGCGACGGTGAGAAATAGCGGCTACCTGCCGACCCACCTCACGCAGAGGGGGCACGTTGGACGTGGGAGCCCGGAAAGCGGCTTCACCGATCAGGTGATCTCGCCCCCTACGCTCACGCTGTCCGTCGAGGGTGGCGAGATCGTTGAAGGTGGTGACGACCCGGAACCGGGCGGGCGAACGACCATCGCTCATCTGGCAGGCTCGAACCCATTCCTCAAGTCCGTCACCGCTCGGGCGGCTACGGTGACATGGGTCGTTCGGACCACAGCTTCGGCAGGTAGCATCCAGGTCACAGCCAGATCTTCAAAGGGAGGCGTCGCCCGCAGCGGTGTGGTTCCATGGCTCCGATGAGGCGCCCCCAGATGTCCACTCCCCTTCGGTTCAACGGCTGAGCGCCACCGACCGGCCCTCTAAAAAAAACAGGAGGCCGACGTCAACTCGACATCGGCCTCCATCGTATGCCAGAGGGGTTTTATTGAAGCCCAGGGACACTCATGGAAACTTCCTCCGTGCTTCCACCTTCCCCCTAGGGCGTGATGTCCACTCGGAGAGTCAGTCCCGGCTTCACGGGTGTTGGCTCAATAATGGAGCCCTCCAGCACACCACAATGAATATAGGAGCCTCTCGCTCTCTGTGTCTACCCAAAGGATCGACACTACCCGACCGCTACTTGACCTCAACGCTCCCCTGTGTGCAAATATTTCCCACAACGGCAGAAAGTACTCTCATTTACAACAAAGTCATGCTCTTCATCCTTGGCCTGGGTGACGCGTTAAGTATTTGTTATTAACAGGCTTAGGCCATACCGCATTCTCCCGTCCCAGTATGTGCCGGGTTCAGGCACACCTCTTGTTCAATTGCCCGTGAACGGAACATCCGAATTCCGAGACGAGGCCACCATGAGAACTCGCATTCACGCAGACGGCTGGCTGGACATAACCGATCGCAGGAGAGTACGGACACCTGGATTGCCCACCAAGACGGTGGCGCCGGCGCCCGAGAGCGAGGCGCTGTCGTTCCTGCTGTCGCACAGCTTTCCTGGTCATCGGCGCGTTGCCCGGGCCATGACCGAGACCGACCGCAAAAAGATACAGATCGCGATTTACGCCGACTCCGTCGCCGAACGCATGACGCTCGTGGATCGCGTCTGGCGAGACATCACCGAGCCTGTGGAACCGCCAAAGCGGCAGGATAAGCCCCAGCTGATCCAGGTGATCCGCTACGGAAACAAGTGGGCGTATCCCCTCTATCTGGAAGGAACGGTCACCCGTGTCCTACCACACGGAGGCGTACCGATACCGGTGAGTGAGAAGCGGCTTCAGAAGAAAGAACTGCAACTCAACCTCGGAGGAGACTGAGTCTTACGGGGTCATACCCGGCGCACCCAAATCGGAGTCTCGTCCACAGCCCTCGAGGCAAGGGTAGTCGTACGCGGCGGACGAAGGTCGGGGTGTTGCCGGGCCCCTCGGGCCCGCGCGAGCCGGGCTTCCCCAGAAGCCTGTTCTACTCGGGGAGGCCCGGCTCCGTCATTGCACGCACGTCCAAAGCGTCGGCCAACTGCGCCGCGTCGAGCAACTCTCGACGCTCGACCACCTCGCGCACCGAAATACCTTTTTCGGCGGCTTCCTTCGCGACCGTCGAGGCCTCGTCGTAACCGATGTACGGGGTCAGCGCTGTGGCGATGGACGGATTGAGCTCGAGCAGTTCCCTGGCCCTCTCCTCGTTGACCTCAATCCCTACCACACATCGGTCCGAAAACACCCTGGCGATGTTGGCTAAAAGCGTGATGGACTCCTGAAGCGCGTGCGCCAGCACCGGCATCATGACGTTGAGCTCGAAGTTGCCGCGTCCGCCTGCGATCGTGATCGTGGTGTGGTTTCCCATCACTCGGGATGCCACCATCATCATGGCCTCAGCCATGACGGGGTTCACCTTCCCCGGCATGATCGAGCTGCCGGGCTGCACCGCGGGAATAGCGATCTCGAAGATGCCCGAAGTGGGACCGCTTCCCATCCAGCGAATGTCGTCGGCGATCTTCAGCATACTCGTGGCCACCACGTTCAGCGCTCCCGACACGCTCACGGCGGCGTCTCTGGAAGCCTGCGCTTCGAAATGGTTCTCGGCCTCCCGGAACGGAATGCCTAGCTCGTCGGAGATTCGAGCAATGGTTCGGCTGGCGAACTCGGGGTGGGTGTTGATTCCAGTCCCGGTGGCCGTGCCCCCGAGCGCCAGCTCGGCGAGCTCATCAGACGCGAGCTGGACCCGGCCGATCCCCTTGACCATCTGATGGGCGTAACCGCCAAACTCCTGTCCCAACCGGACCGGGGTGGCGTCCATGAGATGGGTGCGGCCGGACTTGATCACATGATCGAAGGCTTTGGCTTTCTCGGACAGGGCCCCGGCAAAATGTTCGAGAGCGGGAACCAGCTCCTTCTCGATCGCCAGCCTGGCGGCCACGTGGATCGCGGTCGGGATCACATCGTTGGAGGATTGCCCGAAATTAACGTGATCGTTGGGATGCACCACCTGGGCATCCCCGGCGATAATCTGCGTGGCCCGTCGCGCAATGACCTCGTTGGCATTCATGTTCGTCGAGGTGCCGGACCCCGTCTGGTAGATGTCCAGAACGAACTCGTCGTCCCAGGTGCCGGCGGCAACCTCCTCGGCGGCCTCGGCGATCGCGCCGGCGACGGTCGGGTTCAACGTGCCTAGCTCCGCGTTGGTCAGCGCGGCCGCCTTCTTGATCAACCCGAGCGCTTGAATGAAGCGACGACCAAAACGCTGGCCACTGACGGGGAAGTTCTCGAACGCCCGCTGAGTTTGGGCTCCGTAAAGTGCGTTCTCCGGGACTTTCACCTCACCCAGGGAGTCTTTCTCGATCCGGTAACCGCTGGACATATGTGCGTGCCTCACACGGGGTGGAATGTGCTCGCCGTACCGGAGGTCCGGGAAGACCCCCACGGAGGGAACATACGAAACGGTGTGTCGGGGTCCAGGCACGCTGGAACGGTGGAGGGCCCGCCCAACCCCACCTAGCCCTTAGGGGGCTGGCTCGGCCGCATCTCGATCCGGCTCACCAGCGCGTTTCCGCCGTAGCCGAGCAGGTGCAACACCGCGGACGCAACGTCCTCCGGCCTCAGCTTCCAGGCCGATTCCGGCGATGCTGGACTGCCACCGAAGTCTGTGTTGACGCTACCCGGCATAACCGTCGCGACGCGGATACCATGGTGACGCAGGTCCAGCATCATGGCCTCGGACAGGCCCAACAGGCCAAACTTGCTCGCGTTGTAGCCCGTGCCTCCAGCAAACGGATTTCGGCAGGCCAGTGAGCCGACGTTCACGATCCAGCCGTCGTCGCTCTCCATCAGATGCGGCACGGCGGCCTTAGAGCAGTAGAATACGCCGCCCAGGTTCGTATCGACCTGCCGCTGCCAATCCTCTACGGTGAGTTCCGTGATCGGCGCGTAGATCCCTACCCCGGCGTTGTTGATGAGCACGTCCAGCCTCCCGAGCTCCTCGACCGCGCCACCTAACAGCTCCTGACAGTCCTCGACCCGGCTCACATCGCACGTGATTCCGACCACGCGTCCGGCACTCTTGGCATCGAGGTCCGCAGCCACGCGCTCTACGTCGCGAGCCGACCGCGCGCTGATCACAACGTCGGCACCGGCCTCCGCCAACGAGGTCGCCACGGACAGCCCGATGCCCTTGGTGCTCCCCGTCACGACGCAGGCCCTCCCCGCAATTCCGTCCATCGGTGCCCCCCCCTCGCTTGCTGAGTCAATCATCGCTTACGGTCCCTTGCGACTCGCCAGGGCCTGCTTAGGTTCGCCCCATGCCTTCGGTCGCCCTCGTTACAGGAGGCGCCGTCCGTGTTGGACGGGCCATCACCCTCGGCCTCGTGGACGCGGGCTACGACGTCGTCGTGAACTACCACACGTCAGAAGGTCCCGCCAGGGAACTGGCCGCGCTGGCCGAGGCCCAGGGACGCAAGGTGCACACGGTCCAGGGCGACGTTTCCGACCCTGGCGATGTCGCGCGCATCGGCGAGGCCGTCCGGAGCCGTTTCGACCGACTCGACCTTCTCGTCCACAGCGCATCGAGCTTCCACGCGACATCGCTGCTGGACATCGATTCGGACGAATGGGACCGGGTGATGGAGGTTAACCTCAAGGGTTCCCATCTCGTAGTGCGCGAGTGCGCAAACCTACTGCGCGTGGCGCGTGGGGTCGTCGTGAACATCGCGGACCATATGGGGCTGGAGCCCTGGGTGCACTACGCCCACCACTCTGTGTCCAAGGCGGCCCTGATACACCTCACCCGAATCCAGGCCAAAGCCTTGGCGCCCGATGTCCGAGTGAATGCTATCGCACCTGGGCTCGTCCTTGCGCCGGAGGCCCTCTCCGAAGAGGAACTGGCCTCCGAGATCGCCTCAACAGCCTTGAAGACGGCGGGTTCGCCGGATGACGTAGTGAGGACCGTACTTTTCTTGGCTTCTTCACCCTACATCACAGGCCAAACGATCGTCGTGGACGGCGGGCGATCGCTGGGCCGGTAACGGCAGAGGACTACTCGCTCTCGGCCGTGACCTTCTCGCCCTCGAGGGCCTCCACACCGCCGTGAGCGAGCCAACGCTCAGCATCGAGCGCCGCCATGCACCCCGTTCCGGCCGCCGTCACCGCCTGCTTGTAGAAATCGTCCATGGCATCGCCGGCTGCGAAGACGCCGGGTACCGAGGTGGCCGTGCGCCAAGCCGTCGGGGTCTCGATGTACCCGTTGGGCTTGAGCGCGACACGTCCCCCGAGGAAGTCCGTATTGGGCGTATGCCCGATGGCTACGAAGAGCCCACCGACTTCGAGCTCGCTCTCCTCGCCCGTGACGGTGTCCCGAAGCTCGAGGCCCGTGATCACGTCGCCGCCCCGGACATCCGTGACGACCGAGTTCCACTGGAAACGGATCTTGTCGTTGGCCATCGCCCGGTCCTGCATGATCTTCGAGGCGCGTAGCTCGTCGCGTCGGTGGATTACGACCACCTCACGCGCGAACTTGGCCATGTAGATGGCGTCTTCCATAGCGCTGTCGCCACCGCCCACCACCGCGACGACCTGGTCGCGGAAGTGCGGAAGCGCACCATCGCATACCGCGCACGCCGAGACGCCGCCGCCCGACTGAGCCAGCCGCTCCTCATTGGGCAAGCCGATCCAACGCGCGTTGGCCCCGGTGGCGATGATCACGGTGTCGGCCTCGAGTTCCGTCCCGCGCGAGGAGATGAGGCGAAGCGGCCTTACCGAGAAGTCCACCTCGACGATGTCTTCGGTCACCACACGAGTATCGAACCGCACGGCCTGTTCCTTGAAGGCCGCCATCATGTTGATACCGTTCACCCCTTCTGGAAAGCCCGGGTAGTTCTCCACCTCCGTGGTGAACATGAGCTGTCCGCCGGGAATCATCGTCCTGCTCCCTTCTCCCTCGTACACGAGCGGCTCCAGCTGCGCCCTCGCGGCATAGACTGCCGCGGTCCACGCTGCAGGCCCCGACCCGATGATGATCATTTTTTCGTGCTGTCGCTCCGACATGTCCCTGCTCTCCCGCTGGGAGTGTGTTTTCTCATCCGCCACCCAATACGTCGGGGTTCCCGGAATCCACTACTTGTCCTTGAAAATCGCCAGGTTGGTGGAATGCCCGGGTTCCACTCTGGCCTTGGGATTCATCCGATGTACCGCGTTGTTGACCGCGATGGCGGCCTCTGCATAGCCCGTGGCGATCAGGTCGAGCTTGCCCTCGTAACTCACGATGTCCCCCGCGGCGTAAACGCCCGGGATGTTCGTTTCCATGAGCTGGTTCACCACGATGCGGTTCTTGTCCAGCTCGAGCCCCCAACTCTTGATCGAGCCGAGATCGGGCTTGAAGCCGAGGAAGCACAACAGGGCATCCACCTCCAAACGCTGCGCCTTCTTCGAACGCGTGTCGCAGATCGTCGCTCCGTCCACGTGGTCCGTCCCATGGACCTCGATCACTTCGTGGAAGGTGCGCAGGTCCAGCTCGCCGGCCTCGCTCGCAGCGTGAAGTTGATCCACTGACGTCTCGTGCGCACGGAAACCGTCACGACGGTGCACCATGGTGAGCTGGGCGGCCACGTCCTTGAGGATCAGGGCCCAATCGAGCGCCGAGTCCCCACCACCCACGATCAGCACGCGTTTGTCCCTGTACTCCTCGGGATCCTTCACGGCATACACAACCCCGCGGCCCATGAGCTCCTGGTAACCTGGACACGTCAGATGGCGGGGCTCGAACGCGCCCTTGCCCCCGGCGACCACCACCGTACGGCTCAGGTACTCACCCTTTCGGCACACCAGGCGAAACGCTTCGCCATCCCGATCGAGCGTCCCAATCTCTTCGTCGAGCACGACCTCGGGATCGAACTGCATGCCCTGGGCGACCATCTCACGCGCGAGATCCTTCGCCAGGATCTTGGGGATACCCCCGACATCATAGATGTATTTCTCTGGATAGAGCGCCGTCAGTTGACCACCCAGCTCCGGAAGCGAGTCGATGATTCGGGTCGACAGCCCTCTGAGGCCAGCATAGAAGGCGCCGAAGAGACCGGTGGGCCCTCCACCGAGGATGGTGATGTCACGAACGCTGTCGTCCACGCTTGGCTCTATTGCTGGGGTTGTTGTCCTAGCGTCCGGGACGGACGCCGCTCTGATCGGACCACCAACGATAACCTGACAGAGGGCTCAGGCAACCGGCTTCGGGAGAGAGTGCGGGGCCCGCCCGCCTGGCTAGCCCGACGCCCCCTGATAGATCTCGGAATCCCTGTATCGTGCGACCGCGCGCACCACGAGGAGCTTCACTCCGACAGCCAGAGGAATCGCGATCAGAAAACCGACGAATCCGAAGAAGAACCCGGCCATTGAAAGCGCCAGAACGACCCAAACGGGATGCAGCCCCACCGACTCGCCCACGATGCGTGGGCTGATGACTGTGCTTTCGAGCGTCTGTGTCACGGCGTAGACCACAGCCAGTTTGATCAATGAGGCACCCACGCTACCGCTGGTAAGGGCGATGATGACCGCCGGGACGAGGCTGAGAGCGAGGCCCAGGTACGGCACCAGGCTCAATACCCCTACCAAGGCCCCGAGCAAGAGCGCGTATGGGAATCGGGCGATCAGCAAACCGGTGGCCATCAGCGCACCCAGGATGAGTGCCACCATGACCTGCCCGCGGAGGTAGCTCGAAAGGAGCTGGTCATACTCTCGCGCGAACTCGACTACTGCGGCTTCCTTGGGCCGGGGGA
Source organism: Gemmatimonadota bacterium (assembly GCA_022561145.1). Taxonomy (GTDB): domain Bacteria; phylum Gemmatimonadota; class Gemmatimonadetes; order Longimicrobiales; family Gaopeijiaceae; genus JACZXQ01. The sequence goes on along the minus strand of JADFRS010000006.1, from coordinate 24,573 downwards.
TGAACTCCCGCGCCCTCGCAGTAATGCGGTCGTAGTCCCGAAGGAGGTAAAACGTCAGTACCGGCGTGAGCACCACATACCCGAGGACGCTGAGGGCAGTACCCAGCCCGCTGCCGAGACCGAGCACCCCGCTCCCCGCTGCGCTCGCGATGGCTCTCCAGCGCTCCTGCAAGAAGGCAACGACCGTTTCGGGGCTCAGATCCCGCAGTTGAGCCAAGAGGGCCGCTTCATCGACTCCAGGGAGGTCAACGCTCAACGCACCGTCCGCCCAGCCGATCACACGACTCAGGGCAGCCGGAGCACCCTGGATCACTTGGTTTACCTGCTCCATCACCGCCGGCACGCCCACGATGATCGCCGTGGCCACCACTCCGAGGACAGGCATCGCCAAGAGCAGGATGGCGAGTGCACGACCGATGCCGCGGGCCTCCAACCTGTCCACGAGCGGGTCCAGGACGTACGCCAGGACGAGCCCCAACACGAAAGGAGCGATGAGGAACCCGGTCTCCTGAAGCAACCAGTAGAAGGTCAGGAGGCCAGTGAGTGTCAGTAAGAGTGTATGCCCCCGGTCGCCACTGAAGGGGAGCAGCAACGCCACAAGAAGCACAAACAGAATGAATGGGTTCAGGATCCCGTGGATCTTGAACAGAAAAAGACCCAACACCGCGAGGGCAGCCACTCCGGACAGAGACCTCAACGGCATCACCGGCTGGCTACTCCCCCCGCCGGGGACGTTCCCCTGGGCGCCCGGTGTCTCACTCATTCGGATCCCGCTCTCTTCCCAACTCTTCCGTCGAGCAGGATATCCGCAGCTCCGGAGTCGACCAGCTGCCGAGCCACCCGCACGACCTCTCGGGCGTTGTCGTAGGCGACCTCGGCGATGGCCTCATCGAGCGGAAGCCACCGACACTCCGTGATTCCCTCCTCTCGCTCGGGTTCCGGGTCACCGGACTGCGAGCCCATCAGGAAGTACTGGCAGTACTTGTGGATGAGCCGACCCTCGAAGCGAAAATGCCAGTCGGTCGTCCCGAGCGACGGGCCCATGACCACTCCGGTCAAGCCCGTTTCTTCACCCACTTCTCGTAGCGCCGCATCCTCGGCCGTCTCTCCATTCTCTACATGCCCCTTCGGGAGCCCCAGCTTCCCGTACGGGTCCCGGATGAGCAGAAAGTGGACGGCGCCGTCGATCCGGCGGGTGACGACACCACCCGCGCTCCGCTCCGTCCTCGCCCGCTGGTTCGGCATAGACCGCTCGCGTCAAAAGATTGAGAGCCGAACGTACTTGCGCGGATTGGCGCGGATATCGTCGAGCAGCGAACTCATCTGCTCGAGCAAATCCTCCGCCCGCAGCCCAAGCGTCGAGTCCACGAGTAGCTTGCCGATCGAACCCTCTCCCGCCTCGACCCGAGCGGCGATTCGACTGAGGCTCGCCATGGTCGAATCAGCCGACGTCAGCGTACTCTCGAGCCGGTCTATGGCCGACGTCACGTCACCCGAGACGCCTCGGAAGTCGGCTGTGATCGCCACCGCGTTGTCGAGAATCGAGTCCACCCGGCCCGAAGCAAGCACCGCGTCGAGCCGGTCGATCGAGCTACGGGCCGCCGCCAGTGTACTCGCGATTTCTTCGGTGGCGATGCGGATCTGCTCGGCGGTGCCTGAGATTTGTGACGATTCCTCCTCAACCACCGTTCTCAGCGTGGCCGTGAGTTCTTCCATGTTGTCGATGGCCTGCGCTAGGCTCGCCGCGGTCTCGTCGCTGAATGCCTTGTCGAACCGATCGGTGAGCACCGCCAGGTTCTGCGCCACTTCATCCGCCACGGCCGTCAGCCGCGAAAGGTCCGGAAGTGTGAATCCGCCAAGCACGCGGACGCCATTCTGGATTCGACGGTTCGGCGGAACGTCGTAGAACGCCATGTTCGGAAAACGGGAGCGGATTACGATCTCCGCCTGCCAGTCGCCGAAGAGCGACTCCGGCGCCAGCAGCACGACTGCGTCGGGGGCGGGTAGAAACTCCCCCATTAGGTGAAGATGGATACGGACGGCGTCACCCGCCGGTTCCACCTCGATGGGACCCACCCGCCCGATCGAGACACCCCGAAACTTCACTGCGTTCCCCTGCGCGAGCTGGCCGACGTCGTTCACGAGCACGTGGACCTCGGTTTCCGTTCTTCCGATGCCACGCCCCTGTAGCCAGAGCGTGCCTACGACGCTCACGACGGCCGAAGCCAGGACCACGAACCCGACCAGAAGCTCTCTTCTACGGGTCACGACATGCCCTCCATGAGTTCCGGCCGGCCTTCGATGAAGGCGCGAACCAACGGATCTTCACTGTTGCGAATCTCCTCCACGGTGCCCACCGCCCTCATCTTACCCTCGTACAGCATGGCGATCCGATCGGAGATCCGATAGGCGCTGTCCATATCATGCGTAATGACGATACCGGTGACTCCCAATTCCTCCTTCATGCGGATGTTGAGCCTGTCGATCACCTTGACCGTCACCGGGTCTAGTCCGGTCGTGGGCTCGTCGTAGAGCAAATACTTTGGCCCCGTGGCGATGGCACGGGCCAATCCGGCCCGCTTCACCATGCCGCCGGACATCTCCGACGGGTAGCGCTCATGCACGTCGTGCAAGTCGACCAGGGACAGGCATTCGCGCACGCGCGCCTCGATCTCCTCCTCGTCCATGTCGGGTATCCGGCGGAGACCCATCGCCACGTTCTCTCCGATGGTCATGGAGTCGAATAGCGCGGCGAACTGGAACACGTAGCCGACATTCCGCCGCAGCTCGGTGAGCCCCGACCTATTCAAGGCAGCCACATCCTTCCCATCGACATGGACGGAGCCCCGATCCGACTGCATTAACCCGATGATGTGTTTCAGCATTACCGACTTGCCCGACCCTGAATAGCCGATGACGCTCAGGGTCTCCCCATCCTCGACGGTGAGCGAGAATCCCTTCAGGATCTCCTTATTGCCGAAGGCCTTGTGCACGTCGAGCATCTCGATGCTCACAGCAACGCCGCCGCCCAGAAGGCATCCAAGACCAGGATGAGCATGGTCGAAACAACCACGGCCCGGGTGGTGGCACGCCCGACACCCTCTGCGCCACCCACGGTGTGGAACCCGAAGAACGACCCGACCCCCGTGACGACGAGGCCGAAGCTGACGCTCTTGATCATGGCGAACGTCACGTCGAAGCCGTCGAAGAACATCTTGAGGCCCTTCACGAACTGGGGCGAACCCATGTCCAACAAGCTGATCGACGTCACCCACCCCGCCACGACCCCGATGGTGATCGCCAGGGCAATCACGACCGGGAACATGAGGAGCCCTGCGGCCACTCTCGGGACGACCAAGTAGGCCAATGGGTCGTACGCCAACGTTTCCAGGGCGTCGATTTGCTCGGTGACGCGCATGGTCCCCAGCTCGGCCGCAATGCTCGCGCCGACGCGGCCAGCCAGCGCGAGGCCCGTTAGCACCGGGCCCAACTCGAGGATCATGGTCTTCCCGACCAATGTGCCCACGAAGTACTCGGGGACACCGCCGGTGAGGGTATACGACGCCTGCAACGCCAGCACGATGCCGGTGAACATCGAGACGAACAGCGCGATGGGCAGGGAGGCTACGCCGATCTGATACATCTGGGTGAGGATGTGCGGCGCCCAGATATCAGTGCTCCTGAGTGCGCGCACGGCGCCGGCTGCCAGGTACCCCCCCTGGCCAATCGCCCGGACGAGCGCGAGCGTAGCTCGGCCGACCGACTCGATCGGAGCAAGCGCGGGGTGGGTCAGCCCGGGCACACTAGTGGGTCCACCAGAGTGATCCTCCCGGATGATTGAGGTCTTCTAGAGGATCAACCGCTACCGCCCGGTGGCCGGCCCAGGTCGTCCTCCAAGGTAAAGATAACCTCCTCCGACCCTCCGTCGCCCGTGGGCACGACGCACGTAACCTGCACTCGGCGTACGTGCCTAAAGGGGTCACCGATGGCGACCTCGAGGTCCAACTCCTGGTCGGCGGACAAGAGGCGCGTCCGGACTCGTTCGCCAGGTAGGGCCTCGCCGTGGTCGGCGGGATTGCGGAAGAGCGTCTTGGTCGATTGCCGGCCGCTGTCGAGCATGCGCGTCACCTTGACGAGGCGCAGCCAGTCGGGCTGATAGTTTACGGAGTACGCGTATCCTTGTTGATCTGCGCCCCGCCCCTCCCGGTTGTGCCTTGCCATACGTCCTCCGAGCGAAACCCCACGTATTCATCCAGCGTAAACGAATGTTTTTCCCCCGAAGGAAAATGTCAAGAATGTTTCTGCCGCGTTGGCCGAAAAAGCCTGAATTAAGCCATTCTAGCTAGAGTATGGATGAAGAATTTTGGCAAACTCGGGCGAATCGGATCAAGCATTGATTGTGAAAAACCAAGACTCCGCCTCCGTTGAAACAGGCGCCGGCTAGTCTCGCCGGACATATGGCTGGTCCTTGACCCCTCTCGTCCTCATCGTTACTATCGGTTCGATCCCCAGTAATTGAGTTCTTCACGCCCAGAAGTGCGCGCGGAATCCCCCTTCGTTTGAGTTCGTTCTCACAGCTATATCCGTAGCAAAGGACCCACCAACCGAAGTGCCCCATTCGGCGTGAAGCCAATCGTAGGTCGAGTCTAGGACACCGTGGACATAGCCCAGCTAAAGAGTAAGAGCGTCGGAGAACTCCACGAGATGGCTGACGAACTCAGCATCTCGAACTACTCCGGCCTTCGGAAGCAGGACCTCATCTTCCGGATCGAGCAGAACCTCCTCGATAGCGAGGTCGTGCTTCGCGGGGAGGGGGTCCTCGAGATCCTGGCCGAAGGCTATGGCTTCCTGCGGTCCCAGGACTGGAACTACCTCTACGGTCCGGACGACATCTATGTCAGTCCGTCGCAAATAAAACGGTTCGACCTTCGCACGGGGGATACAGTGCTGGGTCAGGTCCGACCGCCGAAGGAAGGCGAGCGGTATCTGGCCCTCCTCAAGGTCGAGAGCGTCAACGGTGATGAGCCCGAGAAGGCCAAGCATCGCATCGCCTTCGACAACCTCCGTCCCCGATACCCGGAAGACCGTCTCAGACTCGAGGTCGCGTCCGGTGACCTCTCCATGCGGGTGGTAGACCTCATCGCGCCTATCGGCCTGGGGCAGCGGGGCCTGATCGTATCGCCGCCGAAGGCCGGCAAGACGATCCTGCTCCAGAAGGTGGCCAACTCCATCGTGGAGAACCATCCAGACGTACACCTCATCGTGCTGCTCATCGACGAGCGCCCCGAAGAGGTGACGGACATGGAGGAACACGTCAAAGCCGAGGTCATCTCCTCGACGTTCGATGAGCCGGCAGAGCGCCACACACAGGTGGCCGAGATGGTGCTCGAGAAAGCCCGACGGTTGGTTGAGCATGGCAGGGACGTCGTCATTCTGCTGGATTCCATCACCCGACTCGCGAGGGCCTACAACGTCACCGTGCCACACTCGGGAAAGATCCTTTCCGGCGGCGTGGACGCGAATGCGCTACACAAACCCAAGCGGTTCTTCGGCGCCGCGCGCAACATCGACGGAGGCGGCTCGCTCACCGTGATCGCCACGGCGCTGATCGAGACCGGAAGTCGCATGGACGAGGTGATCTTCGAGGAGTTCAAGGGTACCGGCAACATGGAACTGGTGCTGGATCGTCACATTTCGGACAAACGTATCTTTCCGGCGATCGACCTGAACAAGTCATCCACGCGAAAAGAAGAGTTGCTGCTCTCCGAGACTGAGCTGAATCGGGTTTACCTGCTGCGAAACTTCTTGTCGGATATGCCTCCCGCCGAAGCGATCGAGTTCCTGCTCGAGCGCATGAAGCGAACGGAAACCAACGAGGAATTCCTGAGCTCGATGGCTGCCGGCGGCTAAACGCCCCTTCCCCTGCTGCGATAACTCTCAGCAACCCCACACCCCGGTCCCCTCGAGACTCGCGATGTGCAAGATCGTCCCCCTAACACGTCCCCCTCTACGGAACACGGGCGCCCATACACAATGGCGCCCACGTCACTGACTTTCCTCGAAATGGGGGATGACATGAAGGTCTCCATACTCCTCGCCATCATGACCACCTTGGCGCTGGCCGAAGCGCCCGCACCGCCGCAGACGGCCGGAACCCTCACCGGGCTGGTTACCGACGCGAACACGGGCGATCCGATTTTCAGGGCGAAAGTAACGGTCGATGGCACCGGGCTCAGTACTCTCACGGCGACCGATGGCCGCTACTCACTGTCGGTGACGGTACCCGAGTCCTCGACACGCGCCGTGATCGTCCGCGTCGCCATGATCGGGTATACCCAGGCTACCATGACCGTAACGGTCGGAGCCGAGGCCGTGGAAGCCGACTTCGCGCTCCAGCGGAGTGCGATCGAACTCCTGGATGTGCGCATCGGCCCGCTTCTCGACGTGGATGACGAGAGCCGGCGTGAGCGTACCACCAAGCTCCGCGACATCGTGGGGCTCCCGATGACCGCCGGTGACGCCCTGTTCAAATTGACACGACAGAACTCACTCGCGCCGAGTGAGGAAGCGCTTCGCCGGGGCGACGCCGTGCCTGGCCGGTACGACCCCGACTTCCAGCGTGAGGGTTACGACCGCATCTACGAGAACCCGTTCCTGGCCACCGGTCCGAACCCGTTGTCGACGTTCTCGATCGACGTGGACCGGGCCTCGTACAGCAACGTGAGGCGTTTCATCCGATCAGGGCGGCTTCCACCGGCGGACGCCGTGCGCATCGAAGAGTTGATCAACTACTTCAGCTACGGCTATGCCGAGCCAGACGGCCCACATCCCTTGTCGGTGACGACGGAGGTGGCGCCGGCGCCCTGGAACCGGCTACACAGGCTGGTCCGGATCAGCCTCCAGGGTCGTACGATCGACACCGAGAACTTGCCGGCGAGCAACCTCGTGTTTCTGATCGACGTATCTGGGTCGATGAATGCCCCGGACAAGCTGCCGCTGCTCAAGTCGGCATTCCAGATGCTCGTACAGGAACTCCGGCCGCAAGATCGAGTGGCCATCGTGGTCTACGCGGGGGCGGCCGGACTGGTGTTGGACTCCACCCCGGGTGATGAGAAGCGCGAGCGCGGCTCATTCCTGACCGTGCTCGGGTTCGGGACCGGCAACCTCCAGGACGCGAAGATGGAGAAGCTGGCCGACCACGGAAACGGCAATTTCGCCTATATCGACGACCTGCTGGAGGCGAAAAAGGTGCTGGTGACGGAGTTGGGCGGCACCCTGCACACGATAGCGAAGGACGTGAAGCTGCAGGTCGAGTTCAACCCGGCCAGAGTAAGCGCATATCGTCTTATCGGTTACGAGAACCGCATCATGGCGGCCGAGGACTTCCGCGACGACAATAAGGATGCGGGCGAGCTGGGCTCAGGGCACTCGGTGACCGCTCTCTATGAGATTATCCCGCGGGGTGTGGAATCCGACGTAGAGATCCGGGGTCTCGACCCCCTCCGTTTTCAGTCCACGTCGGTCCGGCCGGAAGCAGGGACGAGCTCGGAGCTCCTGTTCGTGAAGCTCCGCTACAAGCAGCCGACCGGCGCGCAGAGCGTTGAGCTGACTCACACAGTGTACGATGAGACGTCACCCGCATCGGACGACCTACGGTTCGCGGCATCGGTTGCGGCGTTCGGCATGATCCTTCGGGGCTCGGAGCATTGCGGCGGGACGACCTTGGCTGATGTCGCCGCGTGGGCGGAGGCGTCCATGGGTGCGGACCTGGAGGGCTATCGTTCCGAATTCGTGCGCATGGTCAAAGCGGCACAGCGGCTGCAGCCCGACCCGGTGCCCGTCCGCTAGCGTCGGGGATTACTCCTCCAGTGCCCGCTGGTACCGAGGATTTGTGACGAGGCGGTCCTCTTGGAAGATCTTGCGGTCCCAAGGGAACATGATGGTCGAGTCGGTGGCGAGCGCGAAGTAGTCGGGTTTATAGCCGTTCACTCGTGCGAAGCTCGTGGCCGTCTGCACCTCGGCGGGGCCAATGTCGCGGATGGCGGCGAGCGCCAGCCTTAGCGTATCACCGGACGTGACGATCTCGTCAACGAGAAGGACTCGACTGCCACGCGCCTGGACGGGCGCGGCCGAGAGTACTGCCGGCCGCTCACGCACCTGCTCGTCTCCGTCCTTGCGGGAGATCTTCATGGAGTAGAAGTCCACCCGCAGGATCGAAGCGACGATGGCTCCCGGAATCGCACCAGCCCGGGCGATGCCGACAACGATGTCTGGGTGATAGTTCCGCTCGACCTTCAGCGCCAACGCCCGGCACAACTCCCCGAACATCTCCCAGGAAAGGTCGAGGTAGTCTTCGTCCGAGTCGGAGAGTGGGTTTGGAGAGGCAGGCATGCGGTACTCAGACACCTCATGGTGAGGGATACGTAATGAAAGTTAGCGTCCCTCCGGCGACCAACACAGTGCTCTTGACCCGCCTCACCCCTTCTAGCATGATCCGGCCAACCCGCAATCCGTCGGAAGGTGCATGGACGAAACGCAGAACGCACGAGCTGAGGAGCGCTTCAAGGAAGCCCTGAGTAAGACGGGGACCCGGGATCCTCGGGAGTATTATCGCGAGCGGCTCAGGGAGCTTCGGACAGCCAATCCGGACGCCTACGGCTCCGCTGTTCAGTACTATGACGAGACACTCCTGCCCTCCATTGCCGACGGTGACGCCGATCCCGTCGAGGCATGGTGGGAGTACGGGCGGCGGATCGCCGCGTTCAGCGTTGACGGCCGCACGGTAGAGATTGACCCATCCGGTCGGTCACATCCCTACTCCCGCCCCACACCACGCGATCGAATGGTGCTGCACCTGCCCGACGGAACGAAGGGGCCGGCGCTGGTCGTGGGCCTTCCCACCGATCTTTCCCAGGCCCAAGTGGCCAGCTACGACTTGCTCGTGGCGGGCAAACAACGGATGAGAGACCAAGACCGAGCCTAGGGGTACAAACTACAGTTACTGTCCATCACGCGAGGTGAACGATGTCCAATGAGCGACTGTCCAGCCCTAGAAACGTCGCGTGGGAGCCACGCCCCGGCTGGGCCACCGTGCGTCTCGTCGGCACCTGCGCCGACCGCACTCTACGGCGTGGTCAGATCGTGTTGCACACGCCAAGTGAAGATTACGACGTGCCGGGACAGGGCGATGGCCTCGGATCGGGAACCATGGTGATCGTCCTGCACGAGGAGGTACGGCTCGTCGAGGATGACCTCCACCTCGTGCCGGAGCACGCGGTCGTAGCAGTAGGATTGAAGTTGCCGTAGAGGTGGGTTCCCGGCCTTCTAGTCCTCGACCATGAAGGCCACGCCCCAGGCACCAAGCCCCAGGTGGGTCGAAACCACCGGCGTGGCCGGCGCGGTAAGGATCTCGCAATCACCCCAAATACGTCGGATTTCGGCGCTCACGATCTCCAGCATCTCCGGGCACCCCACATGGACGATCCCGAAGCGCACGCGTTCGACCTCGGGAGGCACTCGGGCCACCAAGAAGTCCATGATGGTTTGCAGCACCCTCTCACGTCCGAGCGCCTTGCCGGCGGCCACCACCTTACCGTCGCGTGTGACCTCCAGGATCGGCTTTACGCCGAGCATTGTCCCAATCCACGCGCGGCCGCGGCCCACCCGCCCGGAAGCGAGCAGCCTGTCGAAGGTGTCCACGGTGAAGAGGAGCCCGGACTGGTCGCGGATCCGTTCCAGTTCGGTCACGATCTCGGCGGGAGCCATCCCGGACTCGGCGAGTTCGGCGGCCTTCAGAACGAGAAGCCCTTGCAGCAGCGATACGCCTTGTGAGTCCATGAGGTCGACGGGCACCTCATCGAGAAGGCCAACGGCAGCCTCTGCGGACTGGTAGGTACCGGACAATCCCGACGCCAGGACCACGCTCAGGACCCGCTCAGAGTCCTGAGCGCACCTCTCGAAGCCGTCCTTGAACGCCCCCGGTGGGGGCTGGGAGGTGGTGGGTAACACTCGATCCTCTCCCAGCCACTGGTGGAACTGGGTAGCGGTGATGTCCACTCCGTCGCGAAACACTTCGTCCTCCGTCACAAGCATCAGTGGCACTACCTGAATGCCGTGGGCGCGGATGACCTCTTCGGGGAGATCGGCTGCGCTGTCTGTCACTACGCCCACCGGGCGCCGGGCCAATGACACGTGCGCCCTCGCGGCAGCCCCGACGGCAGCGTACTGGGCCTTCATGTCCTCGGCTTTATGGGTGGCCAGCCTCCCGAGGGTCTTGAGGTACGCGAAAACCTCTTCCGGGTCGTCCGTGTGGACGTGGATCTTCAGGATGTCTCCGGTTCGAATGACGATGAGCGAGTCCCCTCGAGCCCTAAGGACGTCACGAACGTCATTCTGGTCGGGAAGACCGTCGCCCCTCACCAACGCCTCGGTACAGAATCGATAACGCTCCGTCTGCTCGGGCAGCTCTACGTTCGCGACGACCGACTCGCCGTCGGTGAAAGCGAGATCCATGGGAGCTACGATCGGATCGCCGTTCAGGAACAGCACGATCCCCTCGAGCAAGCTGACGAAACCCTTGGCGCCTGCGTCCACCACGCCGGCGCTCTTCAGAATCGGCAGAAGCTCGGGGGTGTGGTCGAGCGACTCCCGCGCCCTGACCAGCAGTTGCTCCAGCAACGGCGCAAAATCGGACGTGGGTGCGCCGGTGGCCGCATTCGCCGTGTCGCGCATCACCGTCAGGATGGTCCCCTCCACGGGCTGCTCGAGCGCTTCGTAGAGATTCTCGACGCCCGCCGCCATAGCACCGCCAAAGTCGTTCGCGTCGATACGGTCTTCACCCTTCACTTTGGTCGCGAACCCCAACAGGAAATGCGAGAGCATCATGCCGCAGTTGCCCCGAGCGCCTAGGACGGCGGCCTGAGCGGCCTGATCCGCTACCACGGAGATGGACCTATCCCGGCTCCCTCGAATCTGATCCGAGATCGCCTCGAGGGTCAGTGCCAGGTTGGTGCCCGTGTCGCCATCCGGCACGGGAAAGACATTGATGCGGTTGAGGATCCCCCGTTGCTGCTGGGCGTACTCGCAGGCGGCGAGCAGGGCCCGCCGGAACCGGGGACCGTCGACGTAGGAGATCTGCATCGTAGGAATGTCGGATCAAGGCCGGGGCGGCGCAACGCACGACCCTGCCACAGTGTGAAATGCGGCCTTGAGGCCTCGCCCCGATGGCACCAGCTTAGGGTGTTGAGATCGCACGGCATTCTCCATCGATCAGGAGGCCCCGGTGAGCGAAGGCGACGCAGGAATCCATTGGCTCGTGTTGGCCATGGAACGGGCGCAGGTGGGTGACGCGACAGGCTGCGGTCTCGCGACTGATGCTCCCGTAGGAGAGGCGTGGCCATGGGTTGCCGACTTCCTGGGCATCACCGAGGACGATGTCACGGTTGCGGTGGCCCAGGCCTTCCACCTGGAAATGGCAGACCTCTCCTCCAGCCAGCCTGAGGCGCTTTCGCTGCTGCCCGAGCGCCACGCACTCAGCTACGGCGTCCTTCCCATTCGGTGCACCGATCGGGAGCTCGTGGTAGCCACCTCCGAGCCACTCGACTTCGATGCGGAGCGCGAGATCGGATTCCTCTCCGGGCGCAACACTGTTTTCGTCATGGCCCATCCGACCGCGATCGAGGCGGCGCAACCGGAGTGGTATAGAGATAGTCCGAAGACCAAGAGTGTTTTGGAAAACGTCGACTACGCCGAGGCTGTCCAGAGCGTCCGCTTCCCACTAGAAGTCTCCACGCGCGTGCCCGCCGAGACCGGTGAGGACCAGATCGGTGGAGTCGTCGCGCTCATCTTCCATGAAGCGGTGAAGGCCGGGGTGTCTGAAGTCCAGCTCACGCCCCGCGGGAGCACCGGCCAGGTGTTGCTCAAGGAAGACGCCGACTCCACCACGCTGCTGCTCCGGCTGCCGGTCGCTGTGCTCGTGCTCGTGGCGGAACGCATCGGTCTCCTAGCTGACCTGCCGACCGAGTCGGAGGCGGCCTTCGGCAGCTTGGACGTATTCGTCGACGATACGGCTTACGCAGTCTCCGTCCACTTGGTGCCCGGCCTCGCTGGACAGATGCTTCTCCGGATCGGCACGGACTCGGCCGCGCCCCCAGGCGCGGCTACGGGAGAGGTATGGCAACCGGAGACGACCTCCAGCGAAGGCCATATCCTCGTCGTTGACGACGATCCGGGCGGTCGCATGCTGATGAGGACCGTGCTGGAGAAGAACGGCTTCTCGGTGTCCGAAGCCGACGACGGCACGACTGCGCTTCCCCTCCTCCAACTCGCCGACGATATCGACGCCGTGTTGCTCGACCTGATGATGACCAGCATGGACGGTCTCGAGGTGCTGAACCGTGTCCGCAAAGGCCGAAAGACAGCAGGCCTTCCGGTAGTCATCCTGACGGCCTCGAAAGATCCCGAGGATGAGCAGAGGCTTCTTCGAGCGGGCGCAGATGATTATCTTCACAAGCCGGTGGACCCCCATCAGTTGGTCCACCGCATGAAGGCAGTGCTCAAGCGATCCCGCTCCTTCCTGGATTGACAGGTCGCGAAGCGGGGCGGGTTGCCGCCCCGTATCGACTCCACGCGTGTCGGTTTACAGGCCGGCGGCCAGAAGGCGGAACTCAACTGGTAGGGGAGTATAGATAGTGGTGGATGTGTGGTGGTGGTGGTGGATTCCGGGTCGCATTACGGCTCAAAGTCTCGTGGTAGCGATCCTGCTACTGGTTCCGGTGGGTGGGCGCGCGCAGTCGTCTGCCGAGGCCTCTGCCCGCGGAGCGAAACATACGGTCCGCGCGACCTATGTCGAATCCAGCCCCCGAATCGACGGGGTGTTGGACGAAGGCATCTGGGGGCGGCTCGTACCCATCACCGACTTCCTGCAGAGAGTCCCCGTGGACGGCGCTCCGGCCACTGAGCGTACCGAAGTCCGCATCGCGTACGATGAGGACGCCCTCTATTTCGGCCTGATCATGTACGACAGCGATCCGGAGGCAATTCGGACGAGCATCCTCCACCGCGAGGGCCGCATCGATCAGGACGATCACATCTGGATCGCACTCGACACGTATCACGACGGGCGGAACGCTTATCTCTTCGAGATGAATGCCTTCGGAACGCAGGGGGATGCGCTCTTCAGTGACGAGTCGATGACGTTGGCCGACTGGAACTGGGAGGGGGTCTATCGGAGCGAGGCCCGGATTACAGACGAAGGATGGGTCCTCGAGGTCGCGATCCCGTTTACGACCATCCGCTTCTCCGCCGATGAGGCGCCGGAGATGGGCATCGCCATCCGCCGCGTGATCCGCCGCAAGAACGAGGATGTCTACTGGCCCCATATCGCGCAGGAATTCCGGGGCGGTATCACCCAAGTGTCCCAATACGCCACGCTGACGGGAATGCGGAACCTTCGCCGGGGGCGTTACATGGAACTCAAACCGTTCGGAATCGTGGGCGCCCAAAAGTTCGGCGGAGTGGAGGACACCGACGTGCTCGACGACCTCGGTTTCGACTTCAAGTATTCGATCACCTCCAACCTCACGCTCGACCTCACGCTGAACACCGACTTCGCCCAGGTCGAGTCGGACAACGTTCAGATCAACCTGACCCGCTTCAATCTCTTCTTCCCGGAGAAGCGGGAGTTCTTCCTGGAACGTGCGGGGGTGTTCAACTTCGGAGATCCGGGGCAGACGGAGATCTTCTTCAGCCGGCGTATCGGCATCGCGAACGAGATCATCGGAGGGGGCAGGCTGACCGGCCAAACCGGGCCGATCTCAATAGGCTTTCTGAGCCTCCAAACCGAAGATGCCGAAGTTGGCGACGAGCAGGTCCTCAGGGGCGCCAATAATTCGGTGGTGCGCTTGCGCGCCGACGTGGCTCCGAGAACCACGGTGGGCGCCATCTTCACGAACCTCGAGAATGCGGAGGCCCACAACCGCGTGGCCGGCGCCGATGTGAGTGCGAGATTCGGAGGCGGCAGTTCGCTCAATGCCTGGTTCGCGAGCGTGTGGGACTCCGGGTCCGAAAGGGTCTCGGCAGGATCTCTCGATCTCAATCTGCGGAACGCAAAGTGGGGGTTGAGCGTCGGCTACACCGACATTGGTGAAGGTTATGACCCAGGACTCGGTTTCGTCCAACGGGACGATTTCGTTCGGTACAACGCGACCCTGTCAGCCACGCCGCGATTCGAACAGAGTGCTTGGGCGCGCCAGTTGGTGGGGGCCGTCGTCACGTCCTACACCAGGGGCCAGAACGGCGCAAAGCAGAGTACGGATCTGTTGTCCCACAACATGCTCACGTTTCAAAGCGGAGATCACCTGGTACTCAACGGGCAGCGGCGTTTCGAGCGGCTCGATGCTCCCGCTCTTATTCAGGGCCGTGAGCTCCCTGTCGGGGATTACACGTTCTACACGATCAGCGGAAGCGCCCGCACCAACGAGAGTCGAACGTTGTCCGCATACGCGAATTTCTCGCTGGGTGAGTTCTGGAGTGGTACACGGACCCAGTACGGAGCCAGGCTCAACTGGAAGACCGGCCCCAACTTGACGCTGAGCGGTTCGGTGAACCGCAATGACATCGACTTGCCGGTGGAAGACGGTGCCTTCTCCACCACCGTCCTCAGCCTCAACGTACTCGCCGCGATCAACCGAAGTCTGTTCGCCAACGCGCTCGTCCAGTACGACGATATCTCGGAAGGCCTCCAGTCCAATATCCGGATCGACTGGATTCACACGCCGGGGAGCGATCTGTTCATCGTCCTGGACACGGGCTACTTCCTGGGCGATCTGCTGGATCCGAGAGACACTCGGTGGGAGCGCCGTACGGGTGTGGTGAAGCTGACGTACCTGAAGGCTTTCTGACCGGAAGCCCGGGGGCGGGCCTGCCCGCTCCTCAGCCCCTCAGCACCACCCTTGCAGCGGAGATGGCGTCGCGCACAAACGCCTCTGTGAGCGACGCCTGTTCTGCGGCGGAACCCGCTGCCACCACCGCACTGCCGGGCAACACCGCGCCGAACCACCCCTCGGTGTTCCCATAACCGCCCGGCAGGATGGGCAAGTCGTACGTGCCCGGATCGGGATAGGGCCTCACATACCAGTACGGTTGGGGGGTCGCCTCGTCGCCGGGTGAGAACCCCACGCCCACGCTACGCCCCTCGGCGGGTCCGATCTCCGGATCGAGCACGAGCACCGTCGCGATGTCGAAATGGTGGGGCCAGCACTTCACGGGTGTCGCGCTGGCGTCCTGAGCGACAATCCCATCGAGCACACCAGCGGCATTCTCGAACCAGGCCTCGAGCTCGACCAACGCGGCCGCAGGCGTCCCACCGAAGGGCTTCCCCTTCGCGGTCCCTCTCGGGGGAATCTCGTACTCTGGACGGCCTAGTCGCAGACCATCGCGACCTAGCGCACCGGCGAGCTCACCCTCCAACCACGCATACGCTTCATCGGGCGTGAGGCCGACCAGTGAGCGCGAGCCCAGTACGCCGGTCTCTCCATGAAGCGTCACCTCCAAATCGGTGGGCGCTACCATCACGCGGAGGGTAGGCTCCCTATCCATCGGGCTGGTCGAGAACCCTCCGTCAGGGCCGCTCCAAACCATGCTGCGATGGCTGTCGTCCGGCCGGGGGTCGAGCAGCGTCTGGCAAAAAGAGGCCAGCAACTGGACCGCGTGGTGGAGTTCCGCGCGGATTCCGACGAGGTCCGCAGGGGCAACCGCACCGAGCGTCCGCCACTGCCTCATGATAGAAAGGCCTTCATCACTATGCGACACCTCCAAAACTGATTCCGGTGAGGTCGGCGATGGCGCGCTTCCATGTGGTCAGGTCGTCCATACACATCTCGCGCAGATGACTGCGGCCACAGGCTCGCGCCAACACCTTCATGAGGTGCGTGCTCGCCCCCAGGAAGTTCGCGAGGCGCCTCGCCGACTCCTCCACAATCAAACGCGCCCGCAGATCGTTCCGTTGGGTGGCGATTCCCACTGGACAGTTGTTCGTGTGGCACGCTCGCATGCCCAGGCAGCCGATGGCCTGGATCGCCGAATTGGCGACCGCCACGGCGTCGGCACCCATGCACAGCGCCTTGATGAAGTCCGACTCTGTGCGGAGCCCACCGGTAATTACCAGCGACACGTCCTTGGCACCTACGGCGTCCAGATGCCGGCGTGCCCTCGCCAGCGCCACCATGGTCGGAACCGATATGTTGTCCTTGAAGACGTTGGGCGCCGCACCCGTCCCACCACCCCGGCCATCTAGAATCACGTAGTCGATCCCGATCTCCAGGGCGAAGTCGAGGTCGGCCTCGATATGCTGGGCCGAGAGCTTGAAGCCCACCGGGATTCCACCCGTGCGCTCGCGGACCTGGTCGGCCACTTCGCGGAAATCGGAGGGCGTCACGAGATCCGGGAAGCGAGACGGGCTGATCGCGGCTTCGCCTTCTGGGAGACCGCGCACCTCCGCAATCCTCCCGACCACTTTGTGGCCGGGCAGGTGTCCGCCGGTGCCGGTCTTCGCACCCTGCCCACCCTTGAAGTGGAATGCTTGGCTCTGACAGGCCTTATCCAGACTCCACCCGAACCGTGCGGATGCGAGTTCGTATAGGTAGCGCGAGTTGGCGGCCTGCTCCTCGGGAAGCATGCCCCCTTCCCCGGAACAGATGCCCGTGCCCGCCAGTTCTGCCCCCTTCGCCAGGGCAACCTTCGCCTCTTGGCTCAGAGCACCGAAGCTCATGTCGCTCACGAATATGGGGATCTCGAAGCTCAGCGGTCGGGCAGCCGCGGGTCCTAGAACAAACTCGGTCCCCACTGTGGCATCGTCCGCCAAGGGTCGTCGGGCCAACTGGGCAGCAAGCAGTTGCACGTCGCTCCATCGCGGGAGCTCGGTGAGCGGCACGCCCATGGCGGAAACCGGCCCATGGTGCCCGACACCCTCGATGCCACCCTTGGCCAACCCCTGGATGTATGCGTTGTACGGCTCCTCGGGCGTGCCGTGGATGTCCGCGTAGAGTCCGAGGTACTCGTCGCGCTGATAGGGTTGGGGGTGCTCTTCCTCCCAAGCCGCAACCTCGTCGGCATCCACGAATACGGCATCGTCCTCGACCCACGCCGTGAATTTCTCGAGGACCTCCGCGTTGCTGTATTCACTGACTCCGGTGTCCAGACGGTAGTCCCAGTTATGGACCCCGCAGATCAAGTTGTCGCCTCGCACGGAACCGTCGGCCAAGAGCGCCCCCCGGTGGAGGCAGCGACCGTACAGCACGGAGACCTCTTCGTCGTAGCGGATCACGACGAGGTCGACCCCACCTACGAGGGCGTAAGCGGGTTGGCGGTCCTTCAAATCACTCCAAGCGGCGACTTTCACCGGGTGGCCGGCATTTGACTGGGTCATCTGGATTCACTCCCCGATTCGAGCGAGTTCCCGAGTCGGCCGATGTGCGGGCTCGACTCCGTAGCCCCGGGCACGAGAAGGGCCACCATCGCCGCACGGGGCGCCGGGGTCAAGCAGGGGCGAGCCTTTCAGAGCCCCAACGCTCGAGCGCCTTCAGTCCAAGGGATTCCTCACCTCGTGGGACGGGGAGTCTACGCCGGTGCGGGGCAGCCGCTCACGGCGGCACTACGGGTTGCTTCCCGAGGGTGCGAAAGCGCTCCGGAAGCCGCGCACCATGATGGACGCGATGTGGGAGGAAGTCGATCTGGAATCGACTAAGGCGGTGTGGTCAACTCCGTCCACAACGGGGGTCTTGACGCCGAGACGGCGAATCGCTCATGGTGCGCCAGGCGCTCGGACCGGTGCTTTGGGGCTCCGCAGCGCCAGCCGAATGGACCCGGTGAGGGCGCTGCGATTCGACTGACGACCGCCTCCTTCACGTCCCGTCCGTGCGTGTCGGTCCGCATAGGGGCCGGCACCCGTTTTAGACGAATTCGATCTCCAACTCTGTCTTTACGTCCACACATCCTTGGATCGTCTTGTACACCGGGCACTTGTCGGCATGGAACTCGTGGACCCGCCGCACGGCCTCTTCGTTATCCACGGCGGTCTTGAGGTGGTACGTGACCCGAATTCGCCGAATGACGAGTACCCCTTCTTCCTTCTCTACCTCGCCCACCACGTCACTCCACAAACGACCGTCGCTTGCGGAAATCTCGCGCGCCTCCAGCGCGCCTCCGAAGGTACCCGTGAGTCAGCCGCCGGTGGCCGCAATCACGTAGTCGAGGGTCGTGGCTACCTCTGTCTGGACGTCCACTCCGTAGTGTGCGGCGATCGCACCGTGGACCCCGAACTCCACCGGGTCCACCGTGGCAGGGAGATACGCTCGGCGGAGGGGGCCCTTCACACGCTCGATCCGGATGTTGGCGGTGTATACGACTTCGTTCATCGAGTTCCTCACCGTTTCGGGGAAATCAGATAGTAGTTCCCTCCGCCACCGCCGCAAGCATGGAAACCCCCGCACCCCCTTCCCTCGTATGTATGGATGACCCGGCTGTGAGCCCGACACAGGAGAGAGAATGAGCGATCAAAGCGCGCGTGTCGTTTGGTCCGATTCCTACGAGGTGGATATCGGTGAGCATGTGTTCCCGACAGCCAAGTACGGGCTGGTCAAGCAGCAGCTCCTTGCGGCCGGCACCATGACAACGGACCAACTGGTCGGGCCTGAGCCGGCCGACTACGATATGCTCGGACTCGTGCACGACGCCGACTACCTGGAAAAGATCCGCACGGGAGGTTTCAGCGACAGCGAAGTCCGGATCATGGAAGTCCCGTTCTCCGAAGCCTACCGCGAGGCATCGATCGTCTCGGCAGGCGCCACCACCGAGGCGGGCAGAATCGCACTGCGAACGGGCATCGGCGTGCACCTGGGAGGTGGTTTCCACCATGCGTTTGCGGGCCGCGGCGAGGGCTTCTGCCTGATCAACGATGTGGCGGTCGCGGCCATGACATTGCTTCACGAACAGGCCGCCGAGCGGATCGCCATCGTGGACCTCGATGTGCACCACGGCAACGGGACCGCGACGATCTTCGCGGATGAGCCCGCAGTCTTCACCTTCTCGATGCACCACCAGTGGAACTACCCCGCCCTCAAGCCTCCCAGCGACCTGGACGTCGGGCTGGACGACGGCATCGGTGACGAGGAGTACTTGAGGCTGCTGGGCGAACATCTCCCAGCGGTGCTCGAGCAACACCCGGACGTGATTATCTACCTGGCCGGCGCCGACCCCTTCCAGGAAGACCAACTGGGAGGACTGGCGCTGACCAAAGCCGGGCTCCGCGCTCGCGACGAGGCGGTGCTCGCCGCCGCACGTGGAGCCGGAGTTCCCGTCGCAGTGACCCTTGCCGGAGGCTACGCGATCAAGCTCACGGACACCGTAGACATCCACTGCGCCACGGTGGAGGCTTCGCTGGCCGCGAGCTAGCACCCGCGGGATCGTCTGGGCCGTGGAGAACAACGCGGAGGCCGCCCATACCGAATTTCCGCACCAGACGCGGCGATTCGTACGCTCTACCGCGGGGAAATCAGGACTGATCTAGAGCTATACGCCGGGTGAAGCCAGACTGAGCGCCTCGAGAGCATCGCCGGTGATTTGGTGTACCAGGCCGCGTATGTCGACCAGATCGTCTTCGTACATGCTCCCCCAGATCTCGCGACCGGCCTCAACCTCTTGCAGACTCACTCGCACGGGAGCGCCGCCCGAATCCGATTCACCGACCTCGATGACCAGCACCAAATGAGCGCCGAAGGTACGGCCCAGCGCCAATGGCTCGATGGTGCCCGACTCGCGACGCCCCAAAGTGGCCGGACCCACCACCCCCAGAATGTTCGGATCAATGCGGGCCAGCTCACGGGTTACTCCTTCGGCGATCAGCCCCTCGGATCCTTCTGTCGAATTGGCGGGCATGACGGCGATGACCAGGCGGTCCTCCGGCATGGAGTCGGCACCACCCCGCAGAACGACGAACAAGAACGACCCGGCCAGGAAGCCGCCTGCAACCACACCAAGTGCCACCGCCGTGCGAAATTCGTTCCGGGTAGACATGCGTTCAGGACATCCTAGAGTGCCATGCGGACGCCCAGCCCGAATTCGCAAACACGAACGACCCCCTGAACTGGACCTCCCTAGACGCCGCGATCAGAGGCGCGAACACTACCTCGGTGGGGAACCATGGTGACGCCGACGGAGCTCCGCCGGGCTGCTGCGCCCAGCCGGCGGTGGGAACCGTCATGGCGCTCAGGGCAAACACCATGCACGATGAACGGATCCTGCCCCGAAGTCGGCGGACCATCATGATTCACCTGAGTCCGGTCGAATGTCTGGAACGGCTGCTTCCATCTCGGCGGCCACATCCTCCGGCGATCGCATGCGACCCAGATCCAGATCGAAGTCGGGGCGCTCCACCGGGTCCAGCTTGCGCTGGAGCTCGCTGATCTCCCTGCCCGAAAGGCCATGGCCGGCCAGGGCCTCTTTTCCGAGCGCCTCGACACCCTCACGCGCCGCAATGCCCTCTTCCGTGGGTTCTACTAGGCTTCGCAGCGCAGCCAACTCGCCGAAGCTCAACGCAGACCCGCAGAGATTGTAGTCGACCCAAGCCTCGTAGCTCAGTGGAGCCACCCGCTTGAGGAGCCCGGCCATGACGCGAGCGTACTCCTGAATCTCCCACTGGGCGTGATCATCGACACGGAGCGTCAAGAAGTGGAAGAGATTGTGTAGGTTGATCTTCCAATACCACTGCGTGTAGGTGGACAAAGGCAGGTCGATGCGGGCGATCTCTCGAGCCACATCCGCGGCCACCATCCACGTATAGCCCCCCGCCGCCGCATCTCGCAGCTCTTCCCATCTACGCACAGCCTCACCATAAACGTTTGTGGACGCCGAATTTCCTTCCCGACCCTGTCGATTCAAGTCGCTTTGCAGTGCGAAATTTTCCCTCTCCGGCAGGTAGAACAGCAACGGCATCAGAGAGTACCGCCCGCTATACTCGTTCACCGACGCTGTTCGGTGCCGAATCCACTGTCGAGCCACGAACATGGGCATGGAACAGTGGAACTTGAGTTCTATCATCTCGCTCGGCGTGGTATGCAGGTGCCGCCGAAGATACCGGATCAGACCTCGGGTCTGGCTCTGCTTTCGAGTCCCATAGCCGTAGCTCACCCGGGCCGCCCGTTCGATGTCTTCGTCGGTCCCCATGTAATCGATGAGCGATACGAATCCGTGATCCAGCACGGGAAAATAGCCACCGAGAACCTCTTCGGCCGCGGGATTTGTGGGGCGCTTGGTCTCCATCAGAGCAGACGCTGTGGAAGAGGTGAAACGGCGAAAGGGAGCGTTCGAGCCGAATAGACAAGAACCCCCAACGGTCCGCAAGGCCGCCGCTCGATCAACGGGACGGCACCCGCCCGATGCCATGGCCAAGCTCTGTCTGGAAGCCCTTCCTGCCCATCGCCGCTTGAGCCGGCACCCTTCAAACCAAAAGTGCTCTTTCCGGAAATCTTTTCCCACCTCGAAGGCGGTCGGATCGCTGAAATCCGCCGTGTAGCGGGCAGGTCGCCACTGGCACACTTCTTCCAATAGAAAAGGAGTCCGACAGGAAGGTTCCCTCTTTGGAAGTGCGCTCCGTAAAGTCGCGCAGTCGTTGTCGAGCCGGGCATGGCCCAAGTATCGCCCGGTAGGGGTTCGAAACGATACCCCCTAGACTCACGGGTCGAAATCGAGACGGCTAATCCCCCCTCGGGGGGGGACTCATCCCAAGATTCCAACACTACATCGCTCTGGCGAGCCGACGCCGTGCTAGGCAGTCACGGTCCCGGACTCCCTGCGCGTGCTGGCCACGCGTAGGTAACACCGAGCAAGACGGAGATGAGTCCACGAGCATTCGTGGGCGGCACGGAGTGCACTATTATGAGAAAGCCAAACGGATTTTCGATCCTGGAAGTTACGATGACGGTCCTCATCGGCCTCACGCTGACGGATATGGCCGTACGACGCATAGCGCCAGTTCAAAGCGCTGTAGCAGTGAGTTCATCGGCGCATACACTCACCTCGCTCGCCGCCCGTACTCGTGCCCACGCCATCGAGCGCGGTACGATCGTACGGCTGGAAATCGACACAGTCGAAGACCGGGCGTCGGTAGTCGTGGGGGCGGACGTCCTGGAAACCGTCGACTTCAGGTCCATGGGTGTGGACCTCCGGTCCGAATCGTCACGGGTTCGGTTGTGCATGAACCCGAGCGGATTCGGCGAGACCGGATGTAACTCCTTCGTATCAGACGTCACCATCGAGTTTGTTCGCGGCGAGAAATCGAGCGCCATCGTTCTCGGTCCGCTGGGAAGGGTGATCAAGATATGACGCACCGACCGGCCCCCAACGCGTTGGGGGCAACGGGCTTCTCGCTCCTGGAAGTGATTATCGCGATCACCATCCTGAGCATCGGCCTGCTGGGGATGGGGACTACCATGCTTTACGGTGTGCGTTCGGTAACCATCGCCGACCTCGCCTCAGAGCGGGCCGCCGCTCGGCAGGCGGGCATCGAAGGCCTGCGGGCCATGCCCTACGACAGCCTCACCGTCGGCCAGGATTCCCTCGGAATCTTCGCGCTCACATGGAGCCCGCTGGTCACCACGAGCGCGAGCACCCTCATGCGGGTGATCACCGTGGGGCCAGGGTCGGTGGCCGGGCCGGACGGTCTGTCGCTGAGCGGGCAAGTGGCGGACACCTTCGACTTCTTGGTGCTGAGACCATGAAAAACTCACGCGAACGCGGCTTTACGCTCATCGAGGTATTGGTGGTGACCATGCTGGGCACGTTGCTGGCTGTAGGCACCTTCAAGATCATCAACCTGACCCAGCGCATCCACACAACCCAGGCGGCTCAGGTACAAGGTCAGCAGGCGCTCAGAGCCGGCATAGCCATCCTCTACGCCGAGCTTCGTGAGCTCAGTCCCAGCGACGGTGACCTCCTGGCCATGTCCACAGACTCCATCAGCTTCCGCGCCATGAGGGAGGTTGGGTACGTGTGTGCGAGTGATTACTCCACGAACCCACCTCGCTTCACCTTGAGGCGCGCAGGCCGGTGGCTCGGCGTGGGAGATTCGATCGTAGCGCTGGCAGACAACGATCCGATGAAGGCACTGGACGATCGCTGGATCACCGGTAGGGTTACGTCCGCCGACACCACATCGACCTGCACAGGCCTCGATACGGCACAAGAAGTTTATTTGGAGGGGCTGTCGACGAGCGACACGATTCGCATCGGAGCCATGGTCCGCTCATACACACTATTCACATACGGTCTATTCGAATTCGATGGTCAGCCCTTCCTGGGGCGCCGGTCCGCCGGTGCCTCCCCCCAACCATTAGTGGGGCCACTCCGGGGCAAGTTGGAGGGAGGGCTGGCCTTCACCTATCTGGACGAGAACAACGCGGAAACACTCGTCGGATCGGAGGTGGCGCTGATTCAAGTCGAGCTCCGGACGGCGTCGCGCATCCTGGGTACCGATGGCCGACCCATCTCGGACTCGATCGTAACCAGAATCTACCCGAGGAACTGACAGCTCGGCAGCCCGCGGCTGCCGAGCGGAAGGATATTGAGATGAGAAAGCATGACGACCATGGCTTCGCGCTGCCCATAACGATCTTCGCGTTGATGATCGTCGGTGTCTTGGCCACGAGCAGTTTCTACATCTCCAGGCAAGAAGCCCGGATCAGTATCGCGAGTACGAATGCCGGTGCAGCGCTCTACCTGGCCGAGGAAGGCATGTCACAGGTCTTGGACGGTTGGAACATGGATGCGGCACAGAGCATGGCACCGTGGTCGACGCGCACCGTGACCGACACGCTCTCCTATGGAATATGGTCGGTGGACATCACTCGAATGACCGCACGGCTCTTTCTGCTCGAGTCATCCGGCACCGTGACCAAAGGCGGAACGGTTCTTTCCGGTGCGAGCAGGCGGGTGTCGACCGCCGTGCGCATCTTCACTGCCGAGATCACACCCAACGCCGCAATGACAACACGGGGACCCACCTTCATCACGGGGGGAGCGGAAGTGCGAGGGGAAGACGACGTACCCCCCGGCTGGGACGCGTTTTGCCCCGGCCCACTCACCGACAAGCCGGGATTGCTCACCGACAATGAGAGCCTGGTCTGGCTGAGCGGGGGGGGAGACATCACCGGGGAGCCTGAGGACATCGAGGAAGACCCGACCATTTCGCGCGAAACCTTTACGCAGTTCGGGGAGCTGGACTGGGACCAACTGGTCGCCATGGCGGATATTCACCTGCCCTCCGGTACCATCAACGGCACCGGTCCCGACAGTACGCTCGCGGGCGGCTGTGTTACGAGCAATCCGACCAACTGGGGCAATCCGCTGAATCCGAACAGCGCCTGCGGAGATTACTTCCCCATCATCCACATCGCGGCCCCATACGGCCGAATTCAATCCGGCGGTGTCGGACAAGGCATCCTCTTGGTGGACGGCGATCTCGACTTGAGGGGCGGATTCGTCTTCCACGGGATCGTGATCGTGCAGGGCAGCTTCGAGACC
>JADFRS010000103.1 GCA_022561145.1 Gemmatimonadota bacterium | reverse complement strand
GGGTCCTGCGGGAACGGCCGGCCCAAGTCCTCCTCGACCTTGGCCAGATAGGCGGCGACCACGAAGCCCCAGTCGTCGGCGTCGAGCTCGGTATCGAGGGCCAGCTGCCGGTCCTCCTTGCGCACCTCGAGGATCTCCTCGAAATGCGCGTGGTCGATGCCCAACACCACGGCGCCGTACATCTGCAAGAAGCGGCGGTAGCTGTCGCGGGCGAAGCGCGTATCGCCGCTCACGCGCGCCAGGCCCTGGACGGTCTCATCGTTGAGCCCCAGGTTCAACACCGTGTCCATCATACCCGGCATCGAGGCGCGGGCGCCCGAGCGCACCGACACCAAAAGCGGGTCCGCCGGGTCGCCGAAGCGGCGGCCGGCCAATTCCTCGACCCGGGCCAGCGCCGCCGCCACCTGGTCCTCGAGCCCGTCGGGAAAGCCTCCCTGGTTCTCGAAATAGGCGGTGCACACCTCGGTGGTGATGGTGAAGCCCGGCGGCACCGGCAGGCCCAGGCCGCTCATCTCGGCCAGGTTCGCCCCCTTGCCGCCCAACAGCGCCTTCATCCCGGCCCCGCCCTCGGCGGCGCCGTCGCCGAAGCCGTACACCCACTTGGTCATTTGTCCTCAGCCCTCGATCTTCGAGAAGTCGGCGACGCGGTTCATGGTCGCCTGAATGGTGGAAAGCAGCCGCAAGCGGTTTTCGCGCAACTTCGGCTTATCGCAATTCACGGTAACCTCATCGAAAAACCGATCCACCGGCCGGCGAAGGCCGGAAAGCGCCTGCATGGCGTCGCCGAACCGTTCCGCCTTCAGCGCCTCGCCGTTTTGCGTCCGGACCTCGCCCAGCCGGTCGTAAAGGTCCCGTTCCTCGGGTTGCGCGAACAGCGCCGGGTCGGCGGCGCCGGCGTATCGCTCGGCACCACGACGTGTACCGGCAGACCCGCGGCCGCTCCATAGGCCGCAGCCGCACTGCCCGCGTTGCCGGCGGAGGGTAGGGCCAACTCCTTGGCGCCGAGCTCCTTGGCGCGAGACACCGCCAAGCACAGGCCCCGAGCCTTGAAACTGCCGGTAGGATTTTGGCCCTCGTCCTTGATCCACACCCGCCCTACGCCCATACGGAGAGCGACGGTTGGAGCGTCCAGCATTGGCGTCCAACCTTCCCCGAGCTTGATCTGGCACGCCGGGTCACGAACCGGTAGGACCTCCTCGTAACGCCACAGATCCGCGCTGCGCCCATGAAGGTTGCCAGGCGTGAATTCGGTCTTGATCGCCTCTAGGTCGTAACATGCGAAATAGGGCTTTCCCGCTGGAGAAAGGGTCTGGAGCGTCTCACTCTCGGCGTGTTCGCCCGTTCGCGTGCATTCGAGGTGGGTCGCTCCGGGGAGTCTCGGAGAATCGGTCATCGGCCTTCCCATGAATTGTCATGACGTAATCATCCCGCCCGTTACACATGCGCCGGGCCACCAGAACAATAGGTCCCTGGCCCAACCTCCCCAACCCCACGACCCTGACCTCTACGCCCCGGGCTTCTATCTTGTATTGGACCTACGCCAGGCTGCGACCACTACACCAGTAGTATGGGCAACCCTGTTCGGGGTTGGAGCATCTGAAAAGGTGACTCGAGACGACGTAGAATGACCGAAGCGACACTCATAAGAAGAGCCTGTCAGGGCGACGGGCAAGCGATTCGTGCGTTATACGAGCGCTATGCGCCCCGGGTATACGCCGTGGTGCGACGTATCGCGGGTGACGACGATCTGGCCCAGGACTATGCCCAAGAGGCGTGGATCAGGGCCATACGAGCCCTCCCGACGTTCCGCGGTGACGCACGGTTTTCCACGTGGCTGCACCGAATCGCAGTCAACTCGGCGCTTCAGGCGCTCAGGAAGACCGAAACACGTCAGAAGCGCGAGGGCCCCATGCCCGAAACGATCGCCGTCAGCCCGGAGTCCAGCGACGTGCTTCTGGGCGACAGGCTGGAGCGGGCACTGGATCAGTTGCCCGTTAGGATGCGAAAGGTGTTGATCCTCCACGACGTGGAGGGCTATACGCATGACGAAATCGGAGAGTTGCTGGGCGTGGCGCCAGGTACGTCGAAGTCCCAGCTATTCAAAGCAAGAGGCAAGATGAGGACCCTGCTGCAGGCGCTCACGGCGCCCAACGGCCAAGAGGAAGTAGAAGCATGGAGCATTTGACGAAGGAAACGCTGGCCCGCTTGGTGGATGAGCGGCCGAATCCGGAGCAGCGCGAGCACCTCTCTTCGTGCACTGTGTGCGCGCTGGAGCTTCGCGGTCTCCGCCGGCAGACCGAGGCGCTCGGGTCCTTGCCGGACCTGAGGCCGCCACCCGGGGATTGGGTGGGCCTCGAGGCGCGCCTGATGTCCGAGGGTCTCGTCGATGGCGGAAGCCGCTCCACAGGGTTCAGCGTGCTCTTCCGCACCGGATGGATGCAGGCGGCGGCAGCAGTGATTCTGTTCCTCGGCGGCACCAGTTTCGGGGCGGCAATGTCCGGAGATTTACAGGCAGCCTCGGACGACACGGTCGATGCCCGGGTGGCGGGTGTGCCACAGTCGGTTGAGGACGCCGCTGAGGCCGTGTATAGCGCGGAGCAAGCCTACCAGCTGGCTCTGGTCCAATACGGACAGATCGAGCGCCGTGGGCGCACGCGGAATTACGGTGAGCTTCTCGGCCGGGCGGCCACACTCGACGCCCTTCTCGCGGCTACCCAAGAAGCGGTCCGGATCTCACCATCCGATCCGTTCTTCAACGGATTGCTGGTCAATACACTCGCCGAGCGTGAGGATATGCTCCGGCAGATTTCGTCCACACGGGACGGCGGCTGGTTCTGAGCATGTTCAAGTCCCTCCTCCGTGGCCTTGGACTGGGCCTTCTGGCACTCGCTTTCGTGGCGACGTCTGTGGATGCCCAGGGCATTGGCGTCCGCCGATCGCAGTCCGCCGGCAAGGGCTGGATCGGGATCAGCACGAGCATCCGCGCAAGCATCGAGGACGGAAGAGAAACGGTCTTCGCCATCATCGCCGCGACGATCGACGGTAGCCCAGCGGATATCGCGGGACTCATGGCCGGCGACACGATCTACCGAGTGGACGGACATAGACTCACTTTGCGGGGGTGGGATCGCCTGACTTCCCGACTTACTCCCGGCGACGCCATCCACTTTTCCGTCCTGCGTGAGGGGCATCGCCTTGTTGTGATGGTTCCCGTGGGACTGCGCCCCGCCAGCGCGCCCGCCCGCCGCCGGTCGTCCGACGGTTCGGCAGCGTACTCCTACGGGTGGGAGGCCGTGCAGAAGTCGATCACGAACCGGATTGCCGCGGTACGAGACCGCTACGAAAACGAGGCCGTCTTCAGGATCAGGGTCAACGGCGACTCAACGTCTGTAACGCAGGTCTCGATTACCGAGAGCATCGAGCGCATCGGGCGCGCCGTGAGCGAAGGCGTGGACTGGGCCGGATCAGGATTTGCCTTCGTTGCAGATTCTTCCGGTTTCAGGTTTACCTTTGGCTCGGAGTCCGACCAGCGTTTGGAGGCATCCGAGCGAGTGCTGGTTCTTTCGACCCCCCGCACGGCGTCCGCTTTCAAGATGATCGAGTCGGCTGCCGCCCTCCCGTTCGAGTTCTACGTGCTTACCACGCCCGAGGCCCAGTCGGTCAAGACGGTCCTGGTGGATGTACAGGTCAAGCTGGCACAGAACGAGGCGGCCCAGCGTCGGCGGCAGGACGCGTTGGCGGTGCTGCGGGTGCGGCAGGCCCGGGAAGTAGAAATAGCCGGAAGATCCGTTGCTCGGGACGACGAGCTCGTCCACCTCCGCATCGAGGGTGTCCGGCTGGCATCCGAGATCACGAGGCTTGCCGTCCGCCTCAGAAAAATCGGCAACGATGAGCGAGAGGGTCAAGGCATCGCCGTGCCCAATCCGGCGCCGGTGGCGGTTTTGCCAGCTCCTCTGGCACCACGTTCGTCTACGTTTTCGGCACGCCTGGTGGGACGGAATTTCGTGGCGGGTGCGCAACTAGCGAATCTCAACGCAGGCCTTGCCGAGTATTTTGGTGTGAGGGACGGCGTGCTCGTGATGGACGTACTCAGAGGGTCGTTGGCGGCACAAGCCAATCTCACCCCCGGGGACGTGATCATTCGCGTCGATCGCAGAGATGTCGGTTCGATGGACGACCTGCGCGCGGCACTCGCCGCATCCGGGCGGCGCGGCGAAACCACCATCACCGTGGTTCGAAACGGCGATCGGGTTCGGCTGACCCTGCCGCGCTAGCGCCCCCCCCTACTCGTACCTCAGGGCTTCGATCGGATCCATCCTGGCCGCGCGGCGGGCGGGCCAGATTCCAAAGAACAGCCCGATCCCTACTGAGAATCCAAGCGCCATAATGACCGCAGAGGGCGCAACGACCGTCTGCCAGTTCGCCACTTCGGTCATCATGCGGGCTCCGGCGAATCCAGCGATCACCCCCAGGAGGCCCCCAAACGCACACAACACCAGCGCCTCGATCAGGAACTGAAGCATGATCGCGCGGCGGGTCGCTCCGAGCGCCTTCCGCACGCCGATCTCGCGGGTGCGCTCGGTGACGCTCACCAGCATGATATTCATGATGCCAATGCCGCCGACAAGAAGGCTGATGCCTGCGATGCCAGCCAGCAATAGCGTGAACGTCTGCGTGGTCTCGTTGAACGTGGCGACAAGGTCGCTGGAGTTCCTGATACTGAAGTCGACATCCTCGCCCGGCCGGATCCTGTGCTCGCGCCGCAGCACCTGGTCGATATTGGCAAACGCCTGGTCCATGAACTCGGCGCTCGGCACTTGAGCGTAGATGCTCGAAAGCCGCTGGCCACGTCCCCCGAACACGCGGAACTGCGCGGTGCTGGTGGGAATGAAAGCCCAGGCGTCCGGCCGGAAGTAGAACGAGGTCTCGCCCTTTTCCGCCAGAATCCCGATTACCTCGAAGGACTGGCCGCTGATCTGAATCGTGTTACCCACCAGGATCTCGGCGGGAGTGCCCAGTTCTTCCGGAATGCCATAACCGAGCACCACGACCCGCCTGCGACCTTTTACCTCACCCTGAGTGAAAAACCGTCCGTACTCCAACGTGTGGTTGTAGATGCCGAAGTACTCGGGCCAGACTCCCTTGACGTCGTTGCTGGAGTTCCAGCGAAGGTAGGCGAGCTGCACGCGCGAACTGACCTCCGGCGAGATCGTCAGGACCCCACCCGGTTTGTCGCGTAGAGCTTCGGCGTCTTTCACCGTGAGGTCCTGTGAGTCACCGGTAGACACACCGCCGAAGAATCGCTGGCCCCCGCGGATCGTGAGCACGTTGGTGCCCATACGCTCTATCTGCTCCTGGACCTGCCGTTGGGCGCCCTCTCCCAGAGCCACCATGGCAATCACCGCAGACACGCCGATCACGATGCCCAGCGTGGTGAGCGCCGAGCGCATCAGGTTGGCCCGGATGGCACCCAGAGCCACCATGAAGATTTCGAGTGCGAGCATCTATCTGCCCCGTCCCCGTCCACCAGTATTTCCACCGAACGGACTGCCGCTGCGCGCGCGTATCCGCTCCAGGAACTCTTGCTGCGACGCCTGGAGCTGCGCAGCGCCGATGAGCGCAACCTGCTCACCACCCTCCAATCCGCTCAGGACCTGTGACCGGTCCCAGTCGCTCAGGCCCACCGTGATCGCGCGAGGCTCGATCGTGCCATCTTCGGCAATCACGAACACCAGTGCCTGCCTGCCCTCGATTCGACTGCCGGCGGCGGTGTCAGGACCGCCACCGCGCCCGCCCCGCATGAGCGTCCCGAGCGAGTCCCTGGAGATCTCCCCCGACTCCACGAGCGCACGGAGTGAGTCGAAACGGGCATTGCCGGGTCGGCCCCCGCTATCGCCGTCCCGCCGCGTCCCGCCCGCGTTGCCTCTGCGGGCGCCACCCTCGCCGCGAGCTCCGGCACCGTCTCTCCCTCCACCTCCCCGACCGGCGAAATCACCCCTCCGACCAGCACGCCGCGGCAACATGCTCCTGAAGTCGAAGTCCTCGGGGTTGAGCCCGAGCACCATGGCCGCCGGAGCCGCGTCCTGAGGGGACACGATGGCATTGTTGGGCACCAAGACGACATCAGGCGCCTCAGCGATCAAGATCTCGACCTCGGCGTTCATGCCGGGCCTGAGCAGCCCCTCGGCGTTGTCGAGCAGGACGATTACGGGGAACATGGTCACGTTCTGCTGCACGACGGCCTGCGGCTCGATCTTGTCTACGACACCCATGAACGTCCGATCCGGAAAAGCCTCGACGCGCACCGTCGCTTCCATGCCCTTGCGGATCTCACCCATGTCGGTCTCGTCGACGAGCGTGCGGACCTGCATGTCGTCCAGGTTCGCCATGATCATCAGCGTGGTGCCGCCCGAGACGTTCTGGGACGCCGACTGGATCACCACGCCCTCCTCCACCGAACGCTGGATGATCGTGCCGGCCATGGGAGCCCGGATCGTCACGTCCGAAAGCCTGAGCTGATTCAGCTCGAAGTTGGCCTCCGCCCGTACCAGGGCAGCCCGGGCGTTGGCGTAATCCAGCTTGCGCGTTTCCAACTCCTGGGTCGTGATCACGTCCGCGGCGATGAGGTTCTCGGCCCGGGTAAACTGGGCCAGCGAAATCTCCAGCCGAGCCTTCGCGACATCGAGGTCGGCCTCCGCCTGCTCGAAGCCGTTGCGAACGTCACGAGGATCGATAGTGGCCAGTAACGCCCCGGGCTCCACACGGTCGCCGACGTCGACGTACAGGCGCAGGATCTCGCCGGAGGCCTTCGACTTCACTTCGACGCGCTTGATCGGCTCCACGGAGCCGGTCGCCTCCGCCATTATGATCAGATTACCCAACTCCACCGGCGCGGAGGGAACCGAGGGTCTTTCGTCCGCCTCGCCCTCTGTGCAGGCAAGCAGAACGGGAAGGATCAGCGCCGCCCCGAGGAATCTCTTCACCGCCGTCATGCATCCACCCCCGCGTGTTCTTTCATGAAGTCCTTCTCTATGAAGCCGTCGCGCAGGTGAACCTGACGCTGGGCGTACTCGGCGATGTCATGTTCGTGCGTCACTAGGACGATGGTCTGGCCGTCAGCGTTGAGATCCACGAGCGCACGCATGATCTCGGCGCCCGTCACCGAGTCCAGGTTGCCGGTCGGCTCATCGGCGAGCAGGAGCGCCGGATTGTTCACCAGGGCACGGGCAACGGCCACGCGCTGCCGCTCACCTCCCGAGAGCTCCGGCGGCCGGTGGCCCATGCGGTCCATCAAACCCACCAAGTCGAGCTTCGCCTCGGCGCGCTTCCGGCGCTCCTTTGCGCCGACCCCCGCATAGATCAGCGGAAGCTCCACGTTATGCAGCGCCGTGGCCCGAGGCAGCAGGTTGAACGTCTGGAAGACGAAGCCGATCTCACGGTTCCGAATGCGAGCCAATTGGTCGTCTGACAATTCGCTCACCGGGGCTCCGTTCAGCCAGTACTCACCGGCCGTGGGCGTGTCGAGGCAGCCGATCAGGTTCATGAACGTGGACTTGCCGCTCCCCGAGGGCCCCATCATCGCTACGAACTCGCCCTGCTCGATCTGAAGATCCACATCGCGTAGAGCGTGGACCGTCTCCGCTCCGAGGACGTAGTCCTTGGTGAGGCCTTCCGTCCTAATGATCAAGTCGCTCACAATTCCCTCCCGAGGATCGACTCCAACTCCGCACGTGCGACAAGATAGTCATACCGCGCCCGAACAAGGTCGACCCTGGCCTGGTCGGACGAGATTTGACTGGTAATCACATCGAGTATGATCGCCACACCCAGCCTGTAGCGCTCGCGCACCACCCTCAGGTCTTCATCGGATACGGCCACAGCCTCATGGGCGATGGCGATGGCCCGTTCTGCGGTTGTGACCGCCCTGAGGGCGCCATCGGCGTTCTGACGGGCCGCAAGCCTCGCATCTTCAGCCTGGAAGCGCGCCACGCGGTCCGAGTACTCCGCTCTCGCGATGCTCGCTCCACGAGTGAAGCGATTGAAGATGCTGTACGACAGCGTGACGTTCGTATTCCAACTGAGGTCGCCCCCCGAGAACGAGGCGCCCTGATTGGCCCATGTGTATCCACCACGGATGCGCACAGTAGGCAAGAAGGCCGATTGGGCGGCCTTCAAGCCGGCCATTGACGCCCGAGCTCCCTCCTCAGCGGCGATGACGGTGGGGGCCTGATCCTCGGCGGAAGCGAGTATCTCCTCCTCACTGAGGCGGAGTGGCCTGGGATCCAGATCGTCTGGAATCTCGGGCGCGACGGGCTCGGACATGCCAACGTGGCGTCCGAGTGCGAAACGCGCCGCCCGAGTCCGAACTTCGGATGTAAGCACATTCTGGCGCGCATTGATCAGCTCCAGCCGCGCACGCAGCGTGTCTGAGCGGGTAGCCTCCCCAGCTAGCGCCCTACGTCGCGTCAAGTCCAGGCTCTGCTCGGCCTGGTCGATTCGCCGGGTCGCCACCTCGAGTAGGTCCTGCTGTTCGAGCGCCTGAAAGAAAAAGATCTTGGTCTGCAGCGTGACGTTGAAGCGCTGCGTTTCCCGTCTCGCCTGCGCAGCCACGATGTCGGCACGGCTTCGCGCGATCTCGTCGAAACGAGCGCCACCCTGGAACACGTCCATCGAGGCCGAGAGACCGGCGTTGTACGAGTCAGAGCTTCCCGTGACAATGCGGTCGGTATTCGAGTCGAAGCGCTGGATACTGCGGAGGGAGGCGCCCGAACTCATGCTCAGACTCGGGAGGAACGCACCCCGCGCCGTGCGTTGCGACTCTTCCGCGTTACCCACGGCCTGGTCCGCCTGTGCCAAAGTCGGACTACGCCTGAGCGCTATCCGTATGGCCTCCTCGAGCGAGATGCTCGCCATCGGTTCGGGAGGAGGAGGGCCGATTTGTGCGGCCAAAGTTTCGCCGAGAACCAGCATGGCGCCCAGGCACAGCGTCGTCATCTTCATCATCATCCTACCTTCCAGAATCCTTTCTCGAGTTCGATCGCCCGCGCCGATGTTCCTCACGCTCACGGTCATGTTCCGACAAGAGCTTCTCGTACTCGGCACGCTGTTCGTTCGTCAACACTCCCATGATGGCGGTGCGAGTCTCCTCGATGATCGCGCGGTACTGGGGTCTCGTGTCTTTCTCGAGACTCCTCATCCGCTGCCTGCTGTTTTCTACGATCTCATCGACCCGAGCCTTCTGGTCAACGGTCAGCCCCACCTGCTCGACCAGAAGTGGGCGCCGACCCCGGTTCGATCGGTCACCGCGTTCCCGAAGCTCTCGCTCTCCACCCTGGTCCTCGGCCTGTGCCGACTCTGCCGTTCGGGCCGTTCCCGGCGTAGGCTCCCACGCCAAGCCAACGGTAACACCGCTGCCGAACACCAACACCAGCACGACCGCCGTCACGAGCCGAGCCTTCAGTCCACTCTCCATAGCCATGACTAGAACGCCTCCGACGCAAAGATGAACGCACTCGCCTCACCCGGAGCTTCACCGCTGAACAACGTCGGCAAGACCTCGTCCTCGAGATCCCACGTGAGGGCCTCCTCGATTCCCATCGTGAGTGGAGCGTCGATGGAGGGCCCCCTCCAAATCAAGATCAAGGCTACCGCAGCCGCTGCCGCCGCAAGCGGCACGAGTGTTCTCGACCACTTTTCGAGAACGTCGCCGATAGTGACGCCTGCCGCACGCCTTCTAGCCAATTCCGCCGCGGCCCTAGACATGACGCGGAAGCGGAAGCGATCCCAGTACCCAGAGTCCGAAATCCCCGGATCCAGCTCTGTCATCACGACACGCGAGTTCAAACCGTCATCGTGGTTCTCACGGCCATCGGAGCCGCCTGTCCTGACCTTCTTCATGCTCTTTCCTCACCTACCTTCCGGACAGGGCTCTCATCGAGCGCGTCTCGAAGAGCCTTCCGGGCGAAATGAAGGTGCGAGCGAACGGTTCCCGCCGGAATCTCCAATCGCTCGGCAATTTCTCTGTGTTTCCATCCCTCGAGATCATGCAGCAACACGATCTCTCGTTGTGCCTGCGGTAGGGCGTCGAGGGCCTCCGCAAGCCGGCCCCTCAGCTCGGAGCGCTCCGTTTCCCGATCGGGTGTCGGGGCCCGTGAGCGTGCGCTTGCGGGCACCTCGTCCGTATCCCTGAGGGACTCCCTCCGCACGAGGTTCCTCGACCGGTTCCTCACGATCGTCAGCAACCAGCCGGCAAACCGCTCCGGACTCCGGCACTCCTCGAGCTTCTGGAGCGCTACCATGAACGACTCCTGCGCAGCGTCCTCCGCGTCCTCGTGCGATCCCGTAACCGAAAGCGCGACGGCATAGGCGGCCCGCATGTACCGATCTACGAGAACACCGAACGCGTCGCCGTCACCGCCACGGGCTCGGCGGACGAGTTCGCTGTCGTCGGGTCTGCCCATTACAACCATGAGACACTCATTGGGTACGCGCTGTTGAGAATCGCACGGAAATCTCGACCAATCAGGTCCAGTCTGGTAGGGCCTACATCCGGTCAGGGCTGTCCGATACTGGACGCGCCCCGTCCAGGAGTCCCGGGAAGGACTCCTCAGCCAAACCGTCGAGGGACCGACCGACCGTCAGCGCTCGGCAGACCGCCGAGGTGGGAGCCTCTCGACGGTAGAAGGTGAGTTCGAGCAACGGCGCACGCGACCGAGACATCGAGCCTGCCAAGGCCTTGCCTGAGAGCCGGACAATCCATTCAACACCATCGGTCGAGAACGTCCTGGACGGCAAATCTTCAGGAGGGGTGGGCTGCAAGCCGGGCCCCTCCACCGAATCACGGGCCGGAATCGGACGCTTCGGCTTGCGTGCCTTTCGGGCCCCGCCCGTCGGCTTCGGACCCGCGGGCCGCTCTTTCTGCCCTCTCAGACCTGGAGACGAAGAAGCCCGACCCGCCGAGGGAGCATGATCCGCTGTCCTCCTCGATCTCGTCGAAGATCGCGCCCGCATTCGCATCAATTGGTAAATGGTCCTCACCGGGCAACTCGACGTATTTCACATCCGGGATCAGGCGAGCGTCTTCACGGATATGCTCCACCGGTGCCAATCGGTCTCCCGTGCGATGCACAACCAATGTCGGCACACGTAAGACGGGCAGGACGTGTCTCACGTCCATCTTCATGTTCATACGTAACAGCGCGCGTATTGAGCCCGGACTGGCCGAGGCGCGGGTATAGCGACCCCACCACTCCTCAAACTTGACGTCATCGGCCCGCGATGGCGCTATCATGGCGATCAAGTCACCCGTCGGCATCATCTCTAAGCTGTCGAGAAGGGATTCCACTGCCGCTTCGTCAACGTCGGCGAACAAGTTGCGCGTCACCGCGCCATACAGGACCAGCGCCTCGACCCTCTCGGGGTAGGTCGCCGCGAACAGCACGCTCATCGACGCCCCCTCGGACATGCCATACAACACAGCCCGCTCCGCACCCACAGCATCCATCACCGCGCGAATGTCGTCCATCCTCTGCTCCAGCGTAGCTGGTGACAGTGTGTCAACACGGTCCGAGAGCCCGGTGCCCCGTTTGTCCAGGAAGATGGCCCGCGAGAACGAAGCCAGGCGTGAATAGCTGCGAGCGAGCGAAGGATCCTCCCACACCATCTCTACATGCGAGGCAAAACCCGGAACATAAACAAGGTCTAATGGTCCTTCGCCAACCACCGCATAGGCGATATTTAGACCATCGACTGTCTTCGCATACCGAATCTCGGGGCGGTCCATGGCGCAGCCATTCTACGACATGGCGGAGATGCGAATCATCAGCTGAGAAGTGCGCCAACGAGTGGCATGACTGTATCGACGGCTATACAGATTCACGGGAACCGATGCCGCGCGCAGTGGGTTAGGGAGCCCAGAAGACGTGGACGGTGATCCATTGGCCGTTGCCACTGCGGCACTTCTTAGCGTTGGGGTTCTTGCTGCAGTCGGGCCCACCATCGTCACCGTCGCTGATTGCGTCGGTGTGGCCGTAGATGGCGTTGAGCTGCTCGGTGTCGTGAGAGTTCGGGGAGGTGTACTCGCCCAGGTGCCCCTGGTCGTTCATGCAGGTGTTGTCGGGCCAGCCGCCCGTGTCGTCGCCGTCACGGTTGTGGTCGAGGCCGAGGATGTGGCCGATCTCCTGGCAGAGGACATGATCCGCGACAGCCTCCTGGGCGTCGGGAGCATACAATTCGACCAGGAGCCTTGTGTTGAGAACCACTTCGGCCCTGGTGATGTGTCCGTCGCCGTCGAGGTAGACGCCGGCGAGGCCGAGGTAGGAGGTGGACCTGATGACCGACTCCTTGATCTTGATGTCACCCTTCTTGTTAGACGTGGCCATCTGAGGCTGGATGGGCGCACCCAGGTCGGCCCACTCCAGAACGCCGGCGGGGACATCGTAGAGGGGAGAGGTGGTCCTGTCCACGACCGTTGGGCTGAGGTTATCGCTGGGCCAGTGGTAGACGCTCCAGGCGTGGTCAGCGCTGGCGACCGTGGCTACGGTAAGCAGGCCTAAGGTTGCGATAATCACGGTAATTAGTGTTCGCATGTCGGACACCCCCATTCCGGTAGTCATATAATGGTATTGCCATACTACTATTGGTTCTCTAGCTTGGCAAGGGGGTGATCGAAAGAATTCATTGTGGATTTGAGCCAGCCATGACCGCGTTTTATGTAAGGGCCAGGAAGGATGCAGCGACTCGGAAAGTGACCGTCGGCCCTGACGCGCCACCAACCGCTTAGAGTTCGCGCGCAATTCCTGTACCCCTCGTCGCAGGCCGGGCTCGTCAGCCGCCGCAACTGACACGCAGCGCCAGAACCGCGGAGGCAAAGAGTCCGGCGTCACGCTCGACGCGCGGGCGAAAGGCTAGAGCGCCTTCACCATGACCAGCGTCGGGTTCTCCTCACCCCAGAACGCCGCCGTCTCCTCCAGCGGCACAAAGCCCATCGCCGCGTAGAACTCTCGCGTCCGCGCGTACCGCGGGTCCGGATCGGACGCCGCCAGCGTCTTTACCTGCAGCAGGCGCACTCCCCGCGACCGCAGCGACTCTTCTGCGCTCTCCATGAGACGCCGTCCTACGCCGCGACGGTGCAACTCCGGGCGCACTCCCATAACCTGCAACTCGCTCGCCAGCGCGTTGTGCTCCCGCAAAGCGAGAAACCCCGCGACTCGTCCTTCCACCACGGCCGCGAACCCCGGCATCCACTTCAGGTCCCGCAGGTATCCAACGATCGACTCCTCGATCCCGAACCACTCCGGCAGCGCACGTAGAATCTCCTCGCATTCGCCGGCGTCGGCCGCGCCGATCGCGCGAATCACAATCTCACTCTCACTCATCGCACCCATTCTATCGCCGGCCCGACGCCAGCCGGCGTCACCCGCCCCTTCGAATTCCCGTTCGAATCGCGTACCCTATCCCTCGCTGGGGGGCGGCCCCTTCA
>JADFRS010000102.1 GCA_022561145.1 Gemmatimonadota bacterium | reverse complement strand
CTTCCATTTGGCTCGGACCTGGCAGCGATGTGCAAATCACTTCGACCCTTTCAGCGATTTCGCGTGGAGAATCAAACCAGAGGGCGCCTCGCTCGAGTAGCGATTCCGCCGCTTGCTTACGCCCATCATGCACGCAAAGAGGAAATCCGGCTGCGAGCAGATTTGCGGACATGGGGCCGCCCATGTTGCCGATTCCAATGAAACCTACTTTTAATGCGCTCATTTCTGACTTCCTCGGACTAATAGTAGATTCATCTTTTCTGCGCCACAAACTGAATCCGGTCGCTCTTCGGTGAGGGGCTTTTGGTGGTGAATCCTTCGTAGCTGGCCAGAAGTTTAAAGCCAGCTTGGCGCAACCATTTTGTAAGATCTCTCGTTCGATACATGCGCTGATAGTGGGTTTCTGTGCGGCGCAGAAAGTCGGGTCAAAATTTTCAGCGTAGGTAGTCGAGGTGAAATTCTCAATGATGTTGGCTTCGGTCGCGACATCGAAGAAAAAACCCCCGCCGGGCCTCAGGTGAGCGTAGGCGCACTCGAAAAAAGCCTGAACATCTTTTGGCTCCGTGAGGTAGTTAAGAGAGTCGTAAAGACAGGTAACCAGATCGAAAGTTTCTCCGAGATCCAGGGTGCGCATGTCACCAGCCTCGTATCGGACCTTCGATCTTTTCCCAGCCTTTTGGGTGGCGACTGCTACCATTTCCTCGGCTTGATCGATTCCGGTGACTTGGTAACCTTCCTTTTCCCAGGTTGGTTCTGCAGCTCCCGTTCCGCAAGCAACGTTTAATAGACGGTCGCCTGTGAAGCCATGCAATTCAACGAGTTCGAGAATGTGAATCGCCCAAGCCTGAAAATCGACATCGCGCATAACGCGGTCGTAGCCTACAGCGAAACCCGCATAGATTCCTTCGTTTTTTGGGGCTCTTACTCATCGAAAAAACAATCGCTCGACTCGTAAGGCGGACAGCAGACGATCAGGACTTCGATATCACCTTCAGAATGGTGACGGACTCCATGGATAGGCATCATAGGGGCCTGGCGTCCGCTTCCGGATCTACCCCTCATCAAAGCAGCCAACAATGAAAAGGCGTTCTCCCCCTGGAGTGGGTGCACTACTAGAGAGTGCGAAGAAGAATCCCACGAACCGAGGAGGAGAACGCCCATGGACAGGTATGAGGGGCTGGGCGTGCACTCGTCACCCTGTACGTCGGCTGCACGTTGGCGGTAGTAGGACCGAGCGGGAAACGGCTGAGCTCGCAGGTGGTGGAGACGAACGCGGGTGCCCTGATCGAGGTACTGCGCGGAATTCCGAAGCAACGCCACACTCAGGGTCGGCTCGATCGAGACGCGGGTCTACAAGGGGCGCGGCCAATTCGGGCGACTGGGCAATCTGGCAAGGGCCTACGGATTCCTGGTCGGCGACACGGTACGTGTGAAGAATCGGCTGCGGAGCGTGCTACGCTCGAGGGGTGTGGGCTACGGCGCAGGCCGGTCGGTGTATTCGAAGCGCGACAGGGATCAGTGGCTCGGCGCGTTGCCGGAGGTGACGAAGGCACTTGCTGGCTCAACTCTACGAGGAGCACGACGCGCTCGTGGCTCTACGCGAGAAAGGCCTACTGCGGCCTGGGCATTGTGATGCGCAGCTCGTCGGACTGGGTGCGAACTCAGACGGGAGACTGGGTGAAGGTGCCCGTGCAGCAGACTCGAGGTCTGAATCGCAACTTCAACCACACGCTGAAGCGGATCTTCAAAGGCGCCGCGACGACGGTGATCGGACGGGCCGAGGACGGACCTCTGTACCGGCACTACGAGAGCCTACTGGACGGCGGCACAAAACCGAACCTGGCGAAGCTGACGATCGCACGTCAGATCGCCTCGATCACACTGGCGCTATGGCGCACGGGCGAAAGGTACGACCCGACGAAGTTGGAAGCGACGAAGTAGACCGGACCCGGAACGGCGAGCGTGGGGTGGAACACTGCGATCAGAAAGACGGGTCCGACGAACCGAGAGCGAACCGGTCAAGGGTGCGGTGGGAGACTTTTCGCGAGGAGGAAGAAGTCGGGCTGGCGGCTACAGGGAAGAGGTCCAGGGCGGGCGGCGAAGGCTCAGTGTGTATTGATGCTCGGATGGGTCACGAGGATGTGTGGATGGGCATCGAAATCGTAGGGTGTACTGTGTCGGGTGGAAACAGCTCGTCCTCGACGCGCTTCATCAGCCAACTCCATCAACATCGGTAGGCTCGTTCCGCAGACGTTCTATTAGGTACATGCGTGGGCATCGCACCCACGTTTCCCGGCATCGCTGACCTTCTCCGTCCCCTCGGGAAATTTCGGCAACCTCACGGCTGGCATCATGGCAGCCCGAATCGGAGTGCCGGTCGAGCGCTTCGTGGCCTCGACGAACACCAACGACGTGGTCCCGGAATATCTCGCCACGGGCGATTTCCGGGCTCGACCCTCGGTCGCGACAATGTCCAACGCCATGGACGTCGGAGATCCGAGCAATCTGGAGAGCGCCTGCGCTGGTTCTTCGGCAGCGAGATCGAAGCCATGCGTCGACAAATCCACGGATCGGCGTGGACCGACAGCGAGACGGCTGAGTGCATCCGCGGCACATGGACCCGGCACGGCGTGGTGATCGATCCGCACACGGCCGTGGGGCTGCTGGGGCTGAGAGCGTTCCGGGAGCATCAGTCCGGCGCGGCAGCCGAGTCCCCCGGTGTGGTTCTCTCCACCGCTCATCCGGCCAAGTTCGCGGAAACCGTGGAGCCACTTGTGGAGCACGAGATTCCGTTACCGCCAGCGCTCGCCCATCGTCTGAAGGAGGAGCGGCAGTCCCACCCGACCCACTCGGATCGTGCCGACTCAGCCCCCCTCGGGCCAGTACACGTCCAGCCCCATGCGCTGCATGAGGTCGATAAATCGAGGATTGGATCGAGGTGGATCGAATCGCCAGTCAAACCCCATCCAGAGTGACGTCCAAACACCCGACTCAACACCGAGTTCGAGCAGGTCCAAGGCCCTCTCGGTCTCCCCCAGGGCTACGTAGGCCCTCGCGATTCGAACTGGAGACACGTATCTGGACGTGTCGGCCAGGGCAGCCTCCAGGAGACTTCTGCGAGCTCACCGCTGACCCCCGACACCAAAGTCGGCGTAGTCGGACGCTCGCCTACCGGAGCCGTCTTGCCCCACCCGGGGCGGCGCTCGCAAGTTGCCCTATGACTTGTCTTTTCAGTACGCCGTGAACCGGTCCATCCTCATCGTCGACGACGATGCCCGAATTCGCACGTCCCTCGCCGAGGCGCTCGAGGACGGGACCACAAACGTGCGAACCGCCGAGCATGCCGAGGCCGCTCTGACCCTGTTGGCCGACTCCCCAGCCGACGTCGTGTTGACCGACGTTCGAATGCCGGGAATCGGAGGACTCGAGTTGCTCAGCCTGCTCAGGGAACGAAATCCCGACACCGCCGTGATCCTGATGACGGCGTACCAAGACTTGCCGACGGTGGCGACGGCGATGCGCGAGGGCGCGGTGGACTTCCTCGTCAAGCCGCTGGACCTGCATCAGCTGCGCCGCATTCTCGACAATGTCTTCGCCGACCGGCGGATCGATGCCGACCTTGGCGCTGCAACGGAGCAGCCCGCGGCAGATGGCACCTCCCTCATCGGTCGCGACCCGCAAATGGTGGAGATCTTCAAGGCAATCGGCCAGGTGGCGTGAACCCCTGCGAACGTGATGATTCGTGGCGAGAGCGGCACTGGCAAGGAGTTGATCGCGCGGGCGATCCACGCGAATTCGGAGCACGCGTCCGCGCCGTTCGTGGCGGTCGACTGCACCGCGCTACCGGCGACGCTTCTGGAGTCAGAGCTTTTCGGCCATGTGAAGGGCGCGTTTACCGGAGCGGCGGGTGATCGGCGGGGGCGCTTCGCTCTGGCCGGCGACGGTACCATTTTTCTCGATGAGATCGGGGACACATCGCTCGAGTTTCAGGGAAAACTCCTGCGGGTACTTCAAGAGCACGAGTTCTATCCGGTCGGCGCGGAGCGCCCGGAACGCACCAGCGCACGCGTCATCGCGGCAACCCATCGAAATCTCGAGCACCTCGTGGCGACGGACAGATTCCGAGAAGATCTCTATTATCGCTTGCGCGTTGTCGAGATCGTCGTGCCACCGCTCCGCGACCGCGGGGAGGACATATCGTTGATCGCCGAGCATCTGATCTCGAAAGCGAGCAGCGTCCTCGGTCGCCGCTCGCCATCCCTGTCGCCAGAGGCGATGCATCTCCTGCTCGGCCATGCCTGGCCCGGCAACGTGCGGGAGCTGGAAAACTGCCTTACCCGCGCGGTCGTGATGGCGACAGGGAGCGTGATCCGTCCGGAACACCTCGGACTTGGCGATTCCCCCTCAGGGTCGGGACCTGTCACCTCCCTGGCCCTGGCCGAGTGTGCTCACGTGGCGCGAGTCCTGCACACCACTGGTGGCCACAAGTCACGTGCTGCCGAGATTCTAGAGATCTCCCGCCCCAGGCTCGACCGGCTGATCGACAAGCACGGCTTGGCTGACCTGGTTGGCAAGACTCGCCGCCAGATCGACGAATCGTAAGCCATGCTCTGGACGATTTCGTTTCGGACCAGGATCCTGCTCGTGGTGGTGTCGGTAACACCTACCGCATGGGTGCGCGATTCATACAAGACGAGGAAAGGGATATCCTGAGGGATAATTGTTACTGAGCCGATCTTAGCATTATCGGAGGAGCTGATCTCATGAAGAGTATCCGTATAAGGTTCTGCAAGACTTGAGCATCTTACCGTCCGCGTGCTGCCCGTGTGGCAGCGTTGATTAAAACAAAGGTCGGGGCCGAGCCGGAGTTAGTCGAAGGTGGGAGAGGTGAGTTCACCGTCTGAGTCGGAGATCAGGTGGTCGCGCAGAAAGGCTGGGTCAGATTTCCGTCAGATAAGAAAGTCTTGGCGGCGGTGTTGTATGTGGTGAAGCGCATGGGCTGTCTCGATGGGGTCGGTTCCTAGCTCATAGTACCAGTGGGTCGAGGGGCGGTTCCTGGCAAGGGCGGTGCGTTCGGAGATGTTCGAGAAGTTCAACAGGCAGACGCCGCTTTACCCGCTGGTCCAACATCACCTCGAGACGTTCTTGGCGCAGGCCGCTGAGGCCGATCCCGCCGGTACTGGCGTCGCCTCGTGGATCGAGCGCCAGGGCGCTGCCAGGATGCGAAAGGGCCCGGTCCCTCCGAGGGAGACCGGGTCCTCTCCGTCGAGTCCTCTCGTCGAGCTGCTAGCGATTCCCGAAGGAGAGCACGAACTGGGCGAACGTGGTGTCCTCGAGGTCGCCCGTCTGGACCGCGACCGCTGCGGAGAAGTTGACTGGGCCGAGCACGAGGGAAGCACCACCTCCGAGCTGGAACCCGTCCGTGATGATCGCGGCGCCGCCACGCAGGTGGAGTACCCTGAGGCCGCGGTACTCGGCGCCGGCGCCGAGGTGGAACCTCGGAACCAGCGCGAGCCCGTCACCGAGGCGGCTGCGGACATCCGCGGACACGGTGAAATCCTCCGAGACGTCGTACGCCCCACCGACCGCCACCGTCGGGTCGAACGTCATCTCCTCGATGGTGGCCTTGAGAGCGGCCGGGGCGGCACTGTACGACTGCTTTTCGAAATCCGTCTCGCTACTCCCTTGCTGGATGTCCGCCGTGCCCGGGCGATAGCGCAGCGTCTCCTC
The DNA here is from genome assembly GCA_022561145.1 of Gemmatimonadota bacterium. Lineage (GTDB taxonomy): Bacteria > Gemmatimonadota > Gemmatimonadetes > Longimicrobiales > Gaopeijiaceae > JACZXQ01. The sequence continues at coordinate 8,001 of JADFRS010000102.1, read as the reverse complement.
CTTCCACGCGAACGTGTTGAAGACGTTCTGGACGGACACGCCGAACGACATGCGATCGCGCGTCATCATGAAGCCGACGTCCAGCCCGACACCGCTTCCATTGTTGAACTCGGGATCGTCCTCGTCCGTGTGCACGATCGGGAAGTTCACGGTCACTCGCGTCGGGTCGCTGACGAACGAGCCACCCTGATCACGCGCCACGGCCACCCCGTGGCCGACCGACCACTTCACGGTCGCGCCGATCGCCATGCCGCCCGTAGCGCTGTTTATCGGCACGCCGAGGCTGAGCCCCGCCGTCGTGACGGCGAACCCTTCCAGCGTCGAGCCAGAGAACGACAGGTCGGTCGGCGACCCCGTGCGGCCTGCGTTCCCGAACAGCACGGCCTCGACGATGTCCGGCGCGAGGTTCATCGTCGCGGAGACGATCGTCGATAGCTGGAGGCCGAGTCTCCCCACGGTGAGCGCGAGCTCCGAGACGTCGACCCCGAACGTGCCCGACTGCCTGCCTTCGGTGTTCACCCGACTGAGCCACTCCTCCTTCGTAGCCGCCGAGATCACGGTCCCCTCGACGTCCTTGAGGTCGCTGAAGTTGATCGGATCGATGCCCGAGCGGACCTGGATGGGGAGGAGCGAAAGCGAGAAGCCCGAGCCCGGCATGGCCAGACCGGCCGGGTTGACGCTGATCGCCGCGAAGCCTCGGGCCGTCGCCGTGTGGTTGCCCGCGAGGCCGATCGTCGTGGCGCTAGCGTTCGCGAGCTGCGCCGGGAGCGGCGCGGGACTGAAGAGGCCTCCGAAGGCGGCGAGACCCACGACGGTGACCGAAGCGATGATCCTGTTCGTCGTACGCATGGTCCGTCTCCCGTCAGCCGATTCGGATGGTGAGGTCGACCGTGACCTTGATGACCATCTTCTGGCCGGGGGTCACCGTGATGGCACCTCCTCCCGTGATCGTTCCGGATCCGGAGAACGTCACGTTGTCCACGCCGAGGAACGAGCGTAGCTCATCCCCCGTGTAGGAGATCGTGACCTGCGAGACCGCGCCCGCGCCGATCGAGAACGCCTTGGCCGTCGGGCCGATCGACAGCGTTCCGCTGACGCCGACGCCGAACGGGTTCACGACGTCGAGGATCACCGAGCCCTGCTGGATCCGGTCCGTGAGCGACGCGTCGAGCTCCCCCACGTCGAGGTCGACCGCGTCGATGTCCACGGACTGGTCAGTGACGTTCACGGTCACGGACGAGACCAGGATCAACGTGGGCGTGATCGTGACCGAGAGCTGGTCGCTCGTGTCGATGAGGGCCATGCCACCGCCCGGCACGTTCACGCTCGCCGAGACGGACAGCGTGGCGGCAATGTCACCCGCGATCGGGATCGTTCTGTTCGTCGTCGCGTTTGGGGTTAGGGACTCCGCGGGGCCGTTCATAGTGAGCTGGCCGAGCTGAGCGCCGCCCGGACCATTGGTCACGGTGATCTCGAGCGTCCCCCCGCCCGCGAGCGGATCGAAGTTGAGCTGGTTGTTGATGCTGAGGTCGAGGAGGCCGCTGGAGATGGTGGCCGCGACGACGTCGGGCGGGAGCGTCTGGCTCTCCATGAACGATCCGGCGAAGGCGGGGACCGGCGCCGTGGTCCCGTTGAGGGGTGCACAGGCGGCACACAGGTTGCCCAGTGACTCGCTTGTGGTGAAGGGATCGACGGTCACGGCGAAGTTGCTTCCCTCCACGTCGACGTTGTCGGGTAGCAGCTCGTCGACGTCGAGCGTCGTCTCCTCGACCGGGAGGATCCACCGCTGCTCCAGGATCGGAGCCTCGGTGGGGATGTCGCACGCGAAGAGGACGATCGCCGCTGCCGCGAGGATCGTCACTTCGTGGATGGGCTTCATCAGCTCACTCCTGAGTATGAGGCACCCACGGCCGAGTATGTGGTGAATCTCATGGGCTGTCTCGATGGGGCCGGTTCCTGGCTCCTAGTACCAGTGGGTCGACGGGCGGTTCCTGGCAAGGCGCGGTGCGTTCGGAGAGGTTCAAGGGCGAAGGCACGGGTACTTCAGTCTCCCCTGGACATGTTCACGCCGGATGACTCGATCCAGCGGTGAGGTCGGTGCGTCGGTGCCTAGAAACGGCAGGAGTGAAACCGTGATCCAACACAAAGGATATGTGGGGGTGTTCGAGTTCGACTCCTCCATTGACGCCTTCCACGGCGAGGTCATGAACACCCGGGACGTCATCACCTTTCAGGGGCGCTCGGTTGATGAACTCCGCGCGGCGATGCAGTCTCAGCGCGCCGGACTCGAAAAGGGCGTTTGAAATGCCCACCCTTTTATTGTGTCCAAATAAGGATCGCCCCGCACTTGCCCCTTAAACCGCCGTACTGCACAGGCGCTCCCGCAGGGCCGAGGTAGACCTCGATTGCCTCGATGTAATTCGGGTGCACAAGGTCATTCCAACGGCCAACTTCGGCGTTCTTACCTTGGGCCCGTACGGTGTACCCGTCGATGACTATGGTCGGGAGACATCCACGTAACGTGACGTCGTACTCATGGCTCCGCACGGTGACGACCCGCGCAAACGGGACCCAGTAGAAGATGTCCGCAGCTAGAATGGCCCCGCTCCGCTCGATCTCCTCCCTTTCGATGAAGTACCCAAAGCCACTCCTCTTCCGGCGGTAGAACCCTACGCGTTCAAGCTGAGATACCCTTGGTTTGGTCACCACCAGGAGGGAATCCAGCGAGACCGGCTGCACGGTGAGGAAGACGTCCACGGAAACGTCGTGATCGGGCTCGACCCGGAAGAGACCGCTCCTCGCCGGCGCGTAGCCGACGCGGCTCACTGCGAGGCGGTAGGTGCCCGGTGCGGGAAGGCGCACAGAGAACCGTCCCTGGTCGTCACTGATAACCACACCCTGGTCGCGTTCCTCTGCATCCAGCAGGCGGACGGCTGCCCCAGCAATGGGTAGGCCAGAAACGTCTTCTAGAATGCTCCCACTGAGGATTTGGGCGTTTGCACCGCGAACCGGTCCCCCGCCCAAGATTACAACAACGAGGGCGAAAAACACGGACCGAGTCGCCGCAGCTGTCCTGTCGTCCATTGAATACCCTGGGTGTGGAGCCCGCACCCTGAAGGGCCTGCTACATCCGAACTACGAACGGGAGTTCAGCATGTTCCTTCCGCTGGTTTGACCCCGCACAGGCCGCAGGTCGAGAGCCAGGCTGGACATGCCCGGCTCTCTGCCCAGAATGCGCATTACCTCGTCGCGCTCGGTTTCACTGCGGGCGACGAGTTGCGCAGAACCGTCGCCCTGTGACCCCACGCCCTTCCCACCCCATATCAGCGAAGAAATCGACTCGTGCTCGAGGACGCGATGGAGTAGGGGGGCTGCCAGCTCGCCCGGACAGGCAGGAGCGCAATACTCGTCAAAGAGGCGCTGCGTCTCGGTCATCAGCTTGCCGAGTCCCTCGGCGTCGCCTTCTGAGAGGTGACCCACTGCGCGCCGAACCATTTCTTGATTCATGGGTCCGAGGTAGTGGTGCAGGTTGCGCGCGATGCTGTCCTGCGCGAACGGGTAGCACCGATTCAGACTCGCGAGAATCTCGGTCGTGTCCTTCTTGCCACCCAGGTCGACGATGACCATGTGAATCGGCGCCCGCAGATGGAGCTTCTCAACCGTGGTCGTCTCGCAGTCGTGCACCATGAGAATCGGCCGGGACCCAAACGCACATGCTTGATCCATCCGACCGCAACGCGAGGGCGTAGTGATCTCTCCCAGGTACGCGTACTCCATCTCGCAGCGAGTCGTCATTCGGAGGTCGTAGAGCCGATTCAGTGCGCGAGCAGTCAACACACATACGGCGGCCGACGAGGAGAGCCCCTTCTTGACGGGCAAGTCCGTCCGATAATTGTCAACGACCAGGCCGCCGATGCGGTAGCGCGATCGCATACGGAAGGCGACACCGGCCGCATAGCTGAAGAAACCACCCGCCTCGGCCTCTGCCAGAAGTGCCTTCGGTTCCATCGGAACCTCTTGCGAAGTGCGCACCTCACCGTCGGGCATGGTGGAGAGAAACACGAGTGCGTCGGGATGAGTTTCGACTCGGGCGTAGAGTCCCTGGTTGGTGCCGACGATGATGGTGAATCCCTTGCGGAGCTCGGAGTTGGCACGGCGATATTCCGCCGCCCAGTCCGAATGTTCGCCGAAGAGGCAAAGGCGACCCGGTACGAATATTTCCAGTGACACGCTCTGCGCAGCCTAAACCCGAGGCACGAATCAGCCGAGACTCGAAGCCTCAGCAGGACAGGCAGTTGTGGTTGTTCTTCGAGCCCAGACTCTCCAATAGCGCGAGCGCCTCGGGGAACGGTTGCACCCGCTGCACCGGCCCGTTGGCCATGTCGGCGGTGGTCTGGCCTCGCCGGCTCACCGCCGTCACGTCGGCGCCGTGCTCGACCAGATACTCGATCATCTCCACGTCACCTCTGGCCGCGGCGTGGTGGAGCGGGGAATAGCCGTTGTGGTCCCGGGCGTTGACGTCGGCCCCATGCACTTCCACCAGGTACCTCACGGCAGGCAGCCACGCTTTCGGCACATGGCGATGCGAGTTGCCCGCGAAGCCTTCGCCGTAGCCGACACCGGAAGCCGCATGGATTGGGGATACGGCCGGTCCATCCACAGGCACGGGGGGCAGTCCGGAAAGATCCTCGCGGTCGCCACCCCTGCGTCGCCGGCTCGGCACCTTCAGCGTCGTCACGTTCGGATCGGCGCCGTGGGCCGCCAGCAGCGTCATGGCCGCCACGTCCAAGGCGTACGCGGCTCGCCAGAAGGGTGTCGCGCCCGTCGTGTTCACGCCCAGGAGATCGAACGTGTAGGACATATACCACAAGTGCTTGCTCAAACGGACGCTCGGGTCCGCCCCCGCCTCGAGGAGCGCTTCCAAGACCTCCAAGTACGTGAGCTCTTGCTGTTGGTATGCCTGCTGTTGCGGGTAACGGGCCTTCGGCGCCCACTGAACGTTCAGCACGGCGTAAAGGGGCGTCGCCCCGGCGTCACTCGCCAGTGACGGATCCGCGCCACGCTCGAACAGGGTCATGGCCAGGTCGAAGTGGCCGTTGATCATGGCGATGAGCATGGGACTCGCATGGTCCCCCAGGCTCACCTGATCGATGTCGGCACCGGCCTCGAGGAGAGCCAGAGCCGCCTCCAGGTGGCCTTCACGCGCCGCGTACAGGAGCGCCGTTAGCCCCCCGCGGCCACCCACGAGCTCCGCATAGGTGAGGGCCTGGGGCGAGGCCTCCTCCAGGTCCACCGTCTCCTCCTCCAGCTCGGCAGCCGGAATGCTTGGCTCCTGGAGGGCGGCGCGGACGGCCGCCTGGACCTGGCTGGGGGTGGGTCGGCCTGTCTGCTGATCCGGTCCCCGGGCGGTTCGGAACGCCTCGAGCACTCGGGTGCGCCGCTGTCCGGCGGCCCGACCGGCTCTCTGCATCGCAGCCATGTCTTCCACCACAGTGGCGATAGCGACGTCGGCCCTCCCATCCAGGAGTGCGTGGATCGCCTCCAGGCGGTTGTTCGCCACGGCGAACATGAGGGGAGTCTGCCCCCTCGCGGCATCGAGCGCGTTCACGTCCGCTGCGCCGTCCAGAAGGTGCGCGACGGCGTCCGCGCTCCCCGACGCGGCAGCGAAGTGCAGCGCGGTCGCCCCGCCGGTGGTAGTCGTGGCCCGCGGATTGGCTCCCGCCTTCAGGAGCGTCTCCACCACCGGCGCCCTCCCCGCCCGACTCGCCAGATGGAGGGGTGTGTATTTCCCGATGCGCGTGACGGCCTGGAGATCGGCTCCCGCGTAGATCAGCATCTCCGCCATCTCCACATGGCCGCCCTCGGCAGCCCAGTGCAGGGCCGTCGTGCCGTCGCCCTGGGCGGCGTTCACATCGGCTCCCTGCTTGAGCAACACACGTACGGCTCCGACGTCCCCCCGCTCCGCGGCGTCGGCCACCGGAGAGGCTGGAGCGGCCGCCAGCATGAGTGTCATCAAGCAGAGGGCGCCAGGGGCGTTTACTCGCAGCGTGCGTTCCATCAGATCGTCAGCGAGAAGTCGCCGGTGCTGTCCCCGAAGCTCTCCATGTCGTCGAGCCCCATCGTGTGCAACAAGCTCAGCATCACGTTGGCCATGGGCGTCCCCGCCGGGGCCTTCAGATGCATGTTCCCGGCCAAGCGGCCGTTGGCTCCACCCACGACGAACAGCGGACAGCGCTTGTGGTTGTGGACGTTGGGGTCACCCATGGGGGACCCGTAGATGATCACGGCCTTGTCCAGGAGTGAGGCGTCGCCATCCATCGTGTCCCGCAGCTTCTCCAGGAAGTACGGAAGCATTCCCACGTGGTACCGGTTGATGAGGGCGAACTCCTCGATGGCCTTCTCGTTCCCGCCGTGGTGCGACGCCGGGTGGAAGGGCTTGTCGGATCCACTCTCGGCGTAGACGCGAGCCGAGGAATCCCGCCCCATCTTCAGTGAGAACACACGGGTCGTGTCCGATTGGAAGGCCAGGACCTGGAGGTCGAACATGAGCTTGACATGCTCCTCGAAGGAATCGGGCACACCTGCCGGCGCTTCCGGAAGCTCACGAAGCTCGCCGCTACTGTTGTAGGCTTCGACCATCTCGATCCGCCGCTCGATCTCGCGGATGTCCTGTAGATAGCGGTCCAGCCGCCGGCGGTCGCCTGGTCCCAGCTCCCTCTGCAGTTCAGCTACCCTGCCCGCGATCCAGTCGAGGATACTCCGGTTGGCCTGCCGCCGGGCCGCTCGGTCCTTGGCGGTGCCCCCAGACCCGAAGAGCTGCTCGAAAGCGACCCGCGGATCTCGGATGACCGGGAGGGGCTCCGTGGGCGACGCCCAGCTGATGGAGTCGGTGTACACGCACGTGTATCCGTACGCGCATCCCCCGGACTGGTTGATGTTCTCGATACAGAGCTGCATGGACGGGATGGGCGTGTCTTGACCGAACCTCTGCGCGAAGAGCTGATCCAGCGACGTTCCCACAAAGACGTCGGAGCCTTCCGTCTGCTTGGGATGGGCCTGCGTCAGAAAGGTCGCGCTGGAGCGGAAGTGGTCGCCTCCGATCTCGCCAGCCTTGGTGGCCTCGGCACCCCTGACGTCCGTGTTGCTGATGATGGTCAGATGCTTCCTGAAGGGCTCGAGGGAGCTCAGGCTGGTGGGACTCAGATCGAAGTCCCGACCCACCACCGCCGGCGACCACAGGTTCTCAGAGGCTCCGTACTCGCTGGATCCGGCCGCTCCGTGCACCATTTCGATGGCCACCAACCGCGTGGCGTCGGTCACCGCGGATCCCCCCGACTGGGCCCAGAGCCTTCCCGCGGGGGTCATCGCATCGAGGAGAGGCAACGCCACGGTCGCACCCAGGCCCCTCAGGACCTCGCGCCGCGAAATGTGCTTGCCTGTGATGAGGTTCATGCACTGCCTCCTCAAACTGTTGTCTGTCAGGCCCCTCCGGAGCCTTCTTCAACCACGATCTCCACCCGGCTCATCCGGAACGCAGGGCTCTTCACCACCCCCAAAATGAACGAAGAGAGACGGTAGCCGTTCGCCTCCGCCTCTCTGGCGATGGCCCGGACGGTCGGTTTGTCGTAGTACTCGATCCGGCGGCCCAGGGCGTACGCCATGAGGTTCTCCGTGAACGTCCGGACCAGTGGGATCGGCCGCCGCAGCAGCGCCTGCCGCAGGTCCTTGGGGCTCGTGACGGGGGTGCCGTCGTACATCACGCCTCGTGTGTCCAGCGGCATCCCGTTTTCTCTGATGCGCCACTTGCCGGTGACGTCGAAGTTGTCCAGGGCAAGCCCGATGGGGTCCATGAACTTGTGGCAGGAGCTGCACGCCGGATTGGTACGGTGCATCTCCATGCGCTCCCTCGTGGTGAGCATCCGGCCGTCCTGGAACTCCTCGGTCTGCTCCAAGTCGGGCACCCCGGGTGGGGGCGGGGGGGGCGGGGTGCCCAGGAGGACC
>JADFRS010000005.1:48300-53481 GCA_022561145.1 Gemmatimonadota bacterium | reverse complement strand
ATGCAGGTATCGCCCAATGCCTCGAACCAATAGGCCGCGGGCCGCGACAGAAAGATCGCCGAAAGGATAGGCTCCAGCTCGTGATGACGGTCGTTGCGGTCGGCGCCCGGGACGACGGAGACGATCAGCTCTTCGGTTTCGGTGTCCTGCACCTCTGTGTCGCCGGCCGTGGTGCCGCTCGTGCGGAACACCTTCTCAACACGTCCCGGGTCGCCGGAAACGAGACGGACGGCCTTGAAGCCGGAGGCCGGAACCGCTGGGATGTCCTTCCAACTGCCTACGCCGTCGGGAGAGGCCCCCCGCCCACGCACGAAACCCTCGTACACCGGATTCGTGGCGACCTGATAGGCGAAGCAGCGCAAGGCCAGATCGTTGAACGCCGTCTCGGTCAGAGGACCGTCGACGCCCTCCGAGAACACCCCGGCGAGTTCCCGCGAAAGGTCGGCGAACTCGGCTCTCGGACTCACCCGATCGATCCGAAGATGGGCCGGCCCGCGAGCGCCCCGGTATGCTCGCCGTCCCGGATGGTGATCTCTCCGTTCACTATGACCAGAGGAATCCCGCGCGGGTATTGGTGTGGCGAGGAGAACGTCGCAGAGTCGGCCACAGCACTCGGGTCGAAGGCCACCAGGTCGGCATAGGCCCCCACGCGCACCACGCCCCGGTCGCGCAAATTCAGCTTGGCCGCCGGCATTCCCGTGACCTTGTGGATCGCCGTCTCCAGAGGCATGTCGCCACGCTCCCGGACATAGCGTCCCAGCAGCCTAGGGAAGGCTCCATACGCTCTGGGGTGCGGCGAGCCACTCGAGAGCGGCCCGTAGGTGGCGTGAGATCCCCCGTCTGAGCAGATCATGGCCAGTGGATGGGAGAGGATCGCCGCAGTGTTCTCCTCGGACATTCCGAAGCCGATCATGCCAACGCTATTCGACTCCTCGACGATCAAGCGCTTCGTCAATTCGAACGGCTCCTCTCCCAGTTCTCTGGCGAGCTCGCCCAAGCGGCGGCCGCGGGCACCTGCGTTTCCGGCCGTGCGCGTCGACGTGATCTGAACCGCGTCCCACGACCCCAAAAGTGCCACCTTGGCGCGAGTGAACGCGGCAATGCGCATGAGCGTTTCCGGATCCTCGAGGCGCCGCACAAAGGCGGCCGTCCCGCCGGCTCGTGCCCAAGTTGGAAACAGGCTGGAGAGGCCGGTGCTGTAGGCAACGTACGGATAGCGATCGAAATGCACATCCAAACCCGCTTCCCGGGCCTCCTCGATCGTGCGAAGCACCGCAGCGGCCTTCCACCAGTTGCGCCGGCCCTGTGCCTTGAGGTGGGATATCTGTACCGGTACGCCGGCCATGAATCCGACCTGCAACGCCTCCTCCACAGCGGCCATGAGGCGATCGTCCTCATTGCGCATGTGTGACGCGTAGGGGTACCCGGTCCCGGCCAGCTCACGGGCCAGTTCGACGAGCTCACCCGTCGGAGCGAAGGAGCCTGGCGTGTACTCCAGGCCGGAGGAGAGGCCGACGGCTCCCTGTTGCAGCGCCGACCGCACGATGGCCCGCATGCGCCGGATTTCTTCGGTGCTCGCCTCGCGGTCGGCACCGCCCACCACGAGCCCACGCACCGTGCCATGCCCCACCATGGAGGCCAGGTTCACCGCGGCGGGTGTACGCGCCAGCCTCCGCAGGAAGCCACCTACGTCACGGAAGTCGATCTCGACGCCGTACTGGCGTGCGTAGCGCTCTCTGGTGGCCTGATAGCCATCGTCGGACCACGGACCCACAGAGCTGCCATCCTGGCCAACCACTTCGAGCGTGACGCCCTGCCGGATTCGGCTTTCCGCCCTCGGATTCACCAACAGCGAGAGGTCGGCGTGGGAATGGATGTCGATGAATCCGGGAGCGAGCGCCATACCCGCGAGGTCGATCTCCTCCGCTCCGGTGCCCGCCCCGGTGCCAGCACCGGGGCCGGGGCCGACACCAGAGATCCGGTCTCCGGTAATGCCCACGTCGGTCTGGACGCCCGGAGCCCCGGTGCCGTCGAACAGCGTCGCCCGCCGTAGGACCAGGTCAGCCGTAGGCTCGGGCCTCAGCCTGAAACCACCGGTGAGGCCCGCCCCACCGACCAGGGCCCCGTACCCGAGAAAGCTGCGGCGTTTCATGCGCTAGGTTCGCCGGACGCGCCCCGGCTCCAACCCGCCGGCGTGGAGAATCTTCTCTTGCAACCGGGCCGCCTCTTCGTCGATGAATACGTCCAGCTCGCTGAGCTTCGAGCGGGCTGAGCCGTAGGCCTCCGCCGGAAAGTCTGTACCCTCTGCGCAGCGTAGCGCCCCCTCGAGCATTTCAAACTCGCGATCGGCTTTCTCGACCGCCCGGCGCAGGCGGCTGAGAGCCCTCCGAGCCTCGTGTTCCGCGCTGACAATGGCCATTTCGCCTCCGTGTGCGGCGTGATCGGCGACCGGTCAAGGTAGACGCCGATGGCGGACACAGTCCAGGCGCGGCCGTGCACCGGGGCCTTGGGGAGGCACCCGTCTCTTGGTACCTTGGTCGATCGCGCTTCGGAACTCGCCAACGAGGGCTTCATGACGTTGATCCTATGACGGAAGTATTCGATCTGATCATTGTGGGAGCCGGTCCCTGCGGCATCGCGGTGGGCGCCGCGGCACGCAGTGGGGGGCTTTCGGCCAAGTTGATCGACGAAGGCTGCGTCACTAGCTCGCTCGTCAACTATCCCTACTACATGACCTTCTTCAGCACCGCCGAAAAGCTGGAGATCGAAGGTGTTCCGTTCACAATCGCGGAGTCCAAGCCCACCCGGCGCGAGGCGCTGGCGTACTACCGGCGTGTAGTCCGCCACTGCAATCTCGATATCCACCAATATGAGGAGGTCATCGAGATCAGCGGGGAGGCCGGGGACTTCACAGTCCTCACTCGCCAGCGGGGCGGTGATGAGCATCGATACTCCGCCAAGGCAGTGGTGGTGGCCACCGGCTCGTTCCATCAGCCCAACTACCTGGGCGTTCCCGGCGAGGACCTACCCAAGGTGCTCCATTACTACAAGGAGCCGTATCCCTTCTTCGATCAGGACGTTCTGGTCGTCGGGGGGGGCAACTCGGCGGTCGAGTCGGCTCTCGAGACGTTTCGGGGACACGCCCGCGTTACGCTGGTGCATTTCACCGACAAGTTGGACCGAGGTGTGAAGCCTTGGGTGCTACCGGACATCCAAAACCGATTGGATAAGGGCGAGATCCCCGTCTTTTGGCGACATCGAGTCGCCGAGATCCTGCCGGGTTCGGTCGTCCTCCGCGATGACGACACGGGCAAGACGGTCGAGATCAAGAACGACTGGGTGCTGGCGATGACAGGCTGGCAGGCGGACCCTGGGTTCCTGGGAGAGCTTGGTGTGGAGATCGATTCCGAAACGGGGATTCCCAGTCACGACCCCACGTCGATGGAGACCAACGTCTCAGGGGTCTACATCGCGGGCGTGCTAGCCGCCGGCCACAACGCCAACAAGATCTTCATCGAGAACGGCAAACTGCATGGCGGCCTCATCGTGCAGCACCTGTCCGGTTCGGCCGGAGCCTAGTACGCCGCGGCCGTCAGGCCTCGGGCAGGTAGTCCTGAGCTTCAGCGACTAGTAGCAACTTCCTCAGGCGCGCGGATTCGGCTCCTGCGACAGAACGCCCCAGCGGGGTCACGAGGTAGTACCGCCGCCTTTCATCATCCGACGGCGGCGGCGGAGAGTCGACCTCCTCCACCAACCCGCTCTTCAGCATCCTCGCGATGGTGTTGTACAGCGAGCCCGGTAGCAACGCCCCAGCTTGGCCGGTCATGCGCTCGAATTCCTGAATGATGGCATAACCGTGCAAGGCGCGATCTCCGAGGGCGAGCAGGATGTTGTAGACGGGCGGGCTCAGGGGCAGGAACCGCTCGAATTCTTCCCTACCGCTCTTCCTTCACACTCCTACTCCATGCGAAGGGCCACCACGGGATCGACCCGTGTGGCCCGCCTCGCGGGAAGACAGCACGCGACCAACGCCACTGCCGCCAGGACGATGGGCGTCGCGCCGAACGTCAGCGGATCCACCGGCAACACGCCGAAGAGGAGTCCCGACATGACCCGGCTGACCAGGGCGGCGCCCGGGAGCCCCAACCCTGTGGATGGGCACTGTCAACCATGGACCTGCGGATGACGGAGGGCGGCCCTTCAGGCAAGCTGACTGCGGGGGACTGCGGGACCGGGTTTCAGCCGCTGGCGCTCTCAACCTGAATGTCTTGCGCCTCGAGCAGGGCCATCACCTTCTCGGCGCTCAAAGGATGCGAGTAGAAAAACCCTTGTCCATGGTCGCATTGAAGCTCTTTGAGGAGCGTCGACTGCTCATCGGTCTCCACTCCCTCCGCAGAGACCCTCAGACCCAGGCCCCGTGCCAGCGTGATGACTGCCTGGACGACGGCCGATTCCGGTCCCTTCACCCCCATCTTGTTGATGAAGGTCCGGTCGATCTTCACGGATGAGACACGGAAATCGCTCAGGTAGCTCAACGAAGAGTATCCGGTCCCGAAGTCGTCGATCTCCACCTGAACACCAAGATCTCGAAGGCGATGTACCACCCGCACGTTGTGGACCGGGTCCTCCAGGAGCACTACCTCGGAGATCTCGAGAGTCAGCCGTTCCGGGGCGAGTCCGGCTTCCTGTAGCGTCCTCTTGACACGATCCACGAGATCGGGCTGCTGAATCTGCTTGTACGCCATATTGACGTTCATGGACGCGTCGGCCAGCTCGGGAAAGCGATTGACCCACTCCGCCATCTGGAAAGTCGCCTCGCGAATCACCCACCAACCCATGGGTACGATCAGGCCGGTCTCCTCGGCGAGCGGCACGAACAGGTCAGGCGATACGAGCCCCTGCTCGGGATGATCCCAGCGAATGAGCGCCTCGAACCCCCGGATGCGCCCGTCCCTCAACGACACGATGGGTTGGTAGTCCAATCGAAGTTGGTTCGAGTTGAGCGCCGTCTTCAGATCCGCCTCGACCTTCAGCAACATCACCGCCCGCTCGTGAACTCGGCGGTCGAACACCTCGTAGCGGCCCGAACCGCTCTCCTTCACCCGGTACATGGCTGCATCCGCATTGCGCAAGAGCTGGTCGGCGTCGTACGGGGCGACCTGGGACGACAACGATGGCGAT
>JADFRS010000005.1:0-48290 GCA_022561145.1 Gemmatimonadota bacterium | reverse complement strand
GCTGGTCGGCGTCGCTCATACCGGGCTCGCTCACGGCGATCCCTATGCTCACCGCAGGAAAGATCTCCCTGCCCTCGAGATCAACCGGGTCGCGTAGCGCATCGAGAATGCGCTCGGAGACGCGCGTCGAGTCGCGGCTGTCCTTGATGCCGTCGAGCAGAATGCAGAACTCATCGCCACCAATTCGAGCGACGACATCGCCAGGCCGGACGGCGGCGAGGAACCGCTTGCTCAGTTCGACCAACAACTCGTCCCCCGCTGCGTGGCCCAGTGTGTCGTTGATGACCTTGAATCGATCGAGATCGACGAACAGGATCGCAAACTGGTACGTGTCCGAGTGCTTCGACCGGCGCTTCATCAGGTTGAAGCTCCGCTCGAGTAGTTCGAAGAAGAAGGCCCTGTTGGGGAGCCCGGTGAGCGAGTCGTAGAGCGCGTCCTTGGTGAGCTGGACCTCGACGCTCTTGCGCTCGGTGAAGTCGGTGATCGAGCCCACCATCCGGATCGCTCGACCGTGCTCGTCCCTTTCGGCGACACCACGGGCTACGATCCACCTGTACGAGCCGTCTCTGTGTCGTAGCCGGTGCTCGCTCTGAAAGCGCCGCGATCCGCCCTTCTTGTGAACGGAGAGCTCCTCCCTCACCCGCTCGACGTCGTCCTCGTGGATACGAGTGAGCCATTCGGAAAGGGAGCTGCCGATCTCGTACCGCCCGTAGCCCAGGTAGTTCGCCCAGTCCTCCGAGAAGTGGACCGTGTCGGTCTCGAGATTCCAATCCCAGAGCCCGTCGTTTCCCCCCTGAATGGCGAGGGCGTAGCGCGTCTCGCTCTCCTGCAGCTCCTTCTCGGCCATTCTTCGGACCGTGATGTCCTCGCAGGTGGTCACCATGCCGATCGGGTTTCCTTCGGAATCCTTCACCACGTCCGACATGAGGTGGACGTGAAACTCGGATCCGTCCTTGCGGACGTTGAGCCCCTCACGCCGCCAGGTCGTCATACCGTGGAGGTCGTTGACCGTCAGACCCGTGGATTGTCCGCCCTTTGCAGACCCGTCCTCGCCGGGTCCGCGCGCGAAAATCCGAGCGTGCTGGCCGATAAGGTCTGCGGAAGCGTAGCCGTGCATGGATGCGTCGGCAGGGTTACAGTAGACGATGCGTCCGTCCAGGTCGGTGACGGTCACACCGATCTGCATGGTTTCTACAGCCTTCTCGAGCCGCAGAAACGCGGTCTCCACACGAAGCTGGCGCGTGATGTCGCGGTAGATCACGAAGGCCACGGCGTCCGCGTCGCTGAGCGTTATCGGTGCGCTGATGATGGACACGGACAACAGAACGCCGTCCTTGCCGTGGCGCATCGACTGCATGCGCACCGACTCGCCCCCGATCAGCCTGGCCGTAGCGGCTCGGGCCTCCTCCATCTCTCGAGGCGGTGTGATGAGTTCATCGATGTGAACTCCCTCGATCTCACTACGGCTATAGCCGAACAGGTCGGAAAAGGCGTCGCTCCCCCACCTCACCCGGCCTTCCGGGTCAATGAGGACCATGGCGTCCGCGGAACCCTCGAAAAGCTCACCGATGTGCTCGCGGCGTAGCTCGAGCCGGTCCTCGAGCCGGCGGTGGCGGATACCCAGTACGATCGCCCACGCCACAGTGGCCGTGAGGGTCACCGCCGTAAGCACGACTAACGAGGACATGGACGAGTGATCTCTCCACCAGAGGGGGGCAGTCCGACCGGGGCAACACCATGCACGCGTGGTGCTTCACATATACATGCATGAGAGCCGCTGCCGGGGCGTGTTCCACCTCCAACTCCGCACCGGAAACATATGTGTGTCAAGGATCGCGCAGGCCGCAAGGCATCCGTCGGGTCTCCTTTCCCCACCTTGGGAACTCGTGTAACACAGGCCTGTCTCATCAAGAGTATTCTCGTTCGCAGCTTCCTCATCTAACAAATTCACCCCTCGGCGGGTCCTACAAGAAGAGTTCATTCGAAGCTTGGAGTATTCACATGAGATACCTGAATCGATGCGGCGCCGTTCTTGCCGCCTTGGTTCTCACGGCCACACAGGCGGAGGCACAGCGGCGTCCAGGGGTGGGTGCCCGCACCGCGCGGACCCTCTCGGCCGAGCAGATTCTTCGGAGTTACGAACGCCTCGAACTGTCCGCCGAGCAGATGACGACCCTGGAAGCCATGCAGGAAGAAGCCATCCAGCGGCGGCGGCAAGGAGAGGACCGGTTGCGGGAGCTACGCTCTCAACTCAGGGCCGATGAGATCACCCGGGATTTCATCCGGGAAGAGGTCCGGGGCGCCGCACAGGCCACGCGCCAGTTTGCAGAGGCTCAGCAGGACCGCCTTCGCGAAGTGTTGACCGAGGGACAACTGAACCAGGTGACCCGCGCCCGGGGCCGCAGCGCTCGTGGTGGAGGGCGGTCTGGCCGCGGAGTGGGCCGGGCTCGCTTCCGTGGTGGTAGAGCCGGATCCTCCGGCCCCCGATCCTGGAGGCGTGAATCACCCCAGCGAAACCGCCGATTCATGCGTCGGCGTGGCGGCCGGGACGCCGGGTAGACCGGCAGACCTACGGTCAGCCGGTCAGCGATCGCCTCCGCCCGTCGAGGCGTCGAGGCGCGCGATGATCTCGTCCGTGAGATCCACGGCAGGATCCCAATAGGCCAGTCCGCTCTGGACGTTGTTGAAGATCAGCGCGAAGCCTCGCTCTGCACCGAGTTCGTCGATGATGGTGGCGATCTTCTGGGTGATCTCCTCGGTGAGCGCAGCCTGACGAGCACCTAGCTCATTCTGCACGTCCTCGTTGAGGCGCTGGAGCTGAAGGCTCTTGTCCTCCACCTGACGCTGCATGGAGACGGCCTCGGGGCTGCCTGGGACGGCCTGGAGCACCTGCTGGCGCAGGGTATTGAACTCGACCTGCTGCGCCTGGACCTCCCCGGCCCTTTGGTCACGGAGCTGGCTGAAGAGGGCAAGTGCCTGCTGCCCTGCCAAGGACTCCGCTAGGATCCGATCCGCGTCGAAGACGCCGACCGTTACAGATGCTGTCTGTGCCAGCGCCGGAGTCGCGGAGACCGATAGCGCAAGGGCCAACAGGCCGAACGTGCGGGTCATTCCAATATTCATGCTGCCCCAAACCATCCAGAAGCTCCCTTCAATCGTCACACAAGAAAACGGCCGGGACCGGGTCGTCGCCATGAAAGCCGGGCGACCGTCCGAGGCCCCGAAACCGAACACACGTCATGAGCAAAGCAGAAAAAGATAGCCGCTCGGCACATTGCCTTCCACCCGTCGGGGATCTCAGAGGCCAAGCGGGAGAAGGAGAGGGTCTTTAGTATACCGTGCCAGAGCCTGAAAGGGTCGCCAGGATTGGAATCCAATACCCGATACATCGATGGCGTTGCCCGACACAGTCTGATGCGCGAGGATTCGCGCTGGAAGCACGCACCAACGCCAGACGGGGGATACGTACGGTGAAGCGCGTCTTATACGTATGCGTCGAGAACTCCAACCGGAGCCAGATGGCCGAGGCATTCACAAGGCTGCACGGCCTTGGCGTTTTGGAGGCCTTCAGTGCCGGTTCGTCACCCTCGGGCTGCGTAAGCCCAATGGCCATACGGGCAATGGCCGAGGTGTCGTACGACCTCACCTCGCACCGGTCGAAGGGTGTGCACGAGGTCCCGGAAGGACCCTACGACTTCGTCATCACGATGGGCTGCGGCGATGACTGCCCCCACATCGCCGCCGAGCGGAGAGACGACTGGGTGTTGCCCGACCCGAAAGCCATGCCCCCCGAGGCGTTCAATGAGGTCCGCGATGAGATCGAGCGGAGGGTCAAACATCTGATCACGCGGATCGAGCCCGGTTAGAAGCGTTCTAGAGGGACCTGGGTGCCCACTCCCCCGGGGTCAACTCGCGTACTTCGGCGAGCGGACCGTCCACGCCGACCCGCACCGAGGTTCGCGTCTCCACCGCCCGGCGAACGTAGGCTAGGGCGATTGCTTCACCGAAGTGGGGCGAACTCACCGCGCTGGTAATCCGACCGACCGTTTTTTCGTCGTCGCCCTGGAAGAGCTCGACACCCACCACCGGAGTAGGTACGTCGCCTAGGAGCAGGCCACGAAGCAGTCGGTTCACATGCCCCCGGTCGCGAATCCGCACGATGACTTCCTGCCCCGTATAGCAGCCCTTGGTGTGATCCACCGCCCGCTCCACGATCCCCGCTTCGTACGGGATGGTCGTGTCGTCCATGTCTTGTCCGTACTCGGGCCTGCCGGCCTCGACGCGCAGAGTCTGCCAAACGCCCTGGCCGACGGGACTGACCCCGGCCGCTACGGCTCGCCCCCAGAGCGTCCGGACGGCCTCCCCCTCCGCGAACACGTCAAATGCCGTGCCCCGCACTTCCTTCGTGCGGACGACGCGCACCCCATCAGAGCCCGTTGCAGAGATCGCCTCATCCTCACCCAGCCCATCCAGGTCGTCCGCCGTCGCCGCGCCGACCAGATCGAGTTCGGCGATCATGCGTGTTGAACCAGGGCCAACAAAGGTGAGCATTCCCGTGCTCCCCGTTACATCCTCCACTTTAGCGAGGCGGGGCGGCAAGAACTTCGCGAGATGCCCAATCAAGGCCTCGCGACCTGCCGCCGGCACGTCGAGGAGCACACGTTCCTCCTCTGACGTCCCCGTGTGAAATGCTCTCAGGTCGGTGACCATACGTCCCTTTTGCGTCAGCACGGCGGAGTATTCCCCGCGTCCGGTAGAACCCCCGCCGGGACGTTCCACCCGCTCGGCCGGCATCCGCCCGGTGAGGACACCACCGAGCATCTGGATCGGCGCCTTGCCGGAGACGACGAGGCGCCCCCGGTGCGAGCGATCCACCACACCCACCGCACCCACGGCAGACTCGTATTCGCCGGAAGGATCACCGTAATGCCTCGGCAACTCGACGCCGGCCACGTTCCCGAAGAGCGCCCCGGCGGCTTCGTGGACGTCACGCATGGTCTGGCCTCACCTTTCGGCGCCGGGCGGAAATTCGCGCTCGAGTTCCTCGATCATGCCACGCACGGAGGCCACATCCTCCGCACCCAGTGAGAAGTCCAAATACGCCTTGAACTGTTCGACCGCCTCGCCCTTGCGGCCGAGCCGAGCCAGGATCATTCCTCGGTCGCGCAGTTCCCCGCCCATGTTGGGATCGATGATCAGCACTCGTTCTACCACGGCTAGCGTTCTCAGGTCGTCCTTCACGTTGACGTAGAGGCTCTTGAGGTTGATGAGCATCCTCAGAATCATATCACGTTTGGTGGCGGCCTCCAGAAAATCCGCCTGCGTGCGCACCAGGCCACCATAGACCTTGTCTAACACCTCCTGCGCTTCGTCCTCGAAGCGTAACCGGCCTTTGTCGTATGTATCGATCAGGAGGTGCTGCGCTTCCCCCCGATACCGCACCAGGAAACGGCCGGGGAAATTCACGCCCTCCAGGGGAAGGCCAAGGCGCCAGCCCACCTCCAGCATGATGATCGACAAAGTCAGCGGGATGCCGAGACTCCGATCCAGGACATCATTGAGGAACGAGTTTCGCGGATCGTGATACGATTCTTCGTTGCCCAAGAATCCATGGCGTTCGTAAAGCGTATGGATCACCTCCTGGAGCACCACGGGGCCCGCGGTCTCTCCGTCGAGGCGGTCCTTGACCTCCTCGGCCAGGAGGTCGAGGCGGGCCATGTAGCGCTCCAGAGGAAGCTGCGGATACTCCTCCTGCGCGATCAGCAGCGCCGCCTTGGCTAGATCGATCTCCTCTTCCGGCTTCCGAAGCTCGCGCCGGAGAAGCGTACGTGAAGATTCTGATGGCAGACCCATTGCTTAGTTTAATAAGATGAACCCAGCATCGCACTTCCGCGCCCGGGCGATTAAGATTGGCGCTTGATCGTGAGGGTCCCACTGGGGACCCACCGCCACCAAGGAAGAGAGGACGAATGTCTGAAGAGCCCAGGGACCAGCGGCCGAAGATCCGCTTGACCCAGCTCTCTCACGGCGCCGGATGAGCAGGTAAACTCGGCATGGCCGAGTTGGCGCAGGTTCTGCGTCATCTGACTCCGATTGAGGATCCCAACGTGCTGGTGGACGCCTCCACCGGCGACGACGCCGCCGTGTATCTACTCGACGACGGCCGGGCCCTCGTGGTGACCCTCGACTTCTTCACCCCGCTGGTGGACGATCCTTATGACTTCGGCCGGATTGCCGCCGCCAACGCCCTCTCCGACCTATACGCCATGGGAGCCAAGCCGCTCTTCGCGCTGAACCTGTTGGGCTTCCCGAGAGAGCTTCTGGGCGAGGGCCTCGCCGAGGAGGTGATCCGGGGGGGCGCTGAAATCGCACGGATCGCGGGTATCCCGGTCATGGGCGGCCACTCGGTGGACGACCCGGAACCGAAATACGGCATGGTCGTCGTCGGAGAGGCCTCCCAAGACGCGTTGGTCACCAATACCAAGGCTCGGCCCGGCGACCGGCTGATCCTCACCAAGCGGCTCGGCACGGGGATCATCGCTACCGCGATCAAGGCAGGCCAGGCCCCCCAGGCGGTGATGGACGCGGTGGTGGTCAGCATGACCACGCTCAACCGCACAGCCTCGGAGTGCATGGTCCGGGCCGGCGTTCAGGCGGCTACCGACGTTACCGGCTTCGGCTTTCTGGGGCATCTCCACAACCTTCTCGTGCATTCGGGAGTAGCGGCCCGCATAGACGCGCCCGCCGTGCAGGTCTTGGATGGCGTGAAGGAGCTGGCGCGCGCCGGCCATGTACCCGGAGGCTCAGAGCGCAACCTCGTTGACGTGTCTGCCGCCGTAGACTTCGGGCATCTGGACGACATCGACAAGCTGATCCTCGCCGACGCACAGACCTCCGGCGGCCTCCTTATGGCCGTGAACTCCGAGGTGTTGGCCGGACTGCTGGATGATCTGGCGGCCAAGGACGTTTTTGCCGCGCTGATCGGTGAGGTTGTGGAAGGCGCGGCCGGTCGGATCGAGGTTGAGAGCTAGACCGTCCGGTGGGAAGGTGTGGGACGACTACTCAAGCCGCCACGAACAGTCCGGTCAGGTACATCAACACCAGCCCCGTCACCACCCCCACGGCGTTCAGGGGCGCGCTGAGACCACCCGTGCTGCCTCGGGAGAGATGCTTCCCGAGCACGATGACCACCTGAATGACCGCGCCCGCTCCCACCGAGAGGAACAGCACGTTGGCGATCGGCGAGAACGAGAATCCGCCGATCCAGGCACCCAGAATGGCTGGCGTGCCGGCGATCAACCCGAGCGTAGCCAGGGTGCCGAGACTGGGCCGGGTCTTGGCGATGGGAGCCACGATACCCAGCCCCTCGGTGGTGTTGTGTAGCAGGAAGCCGAATACCAGGGTCGTGCCCAACGTCACTTCCCCGACCGAATAGGCGGCGCCGATGGCGAGCCCCTCGCCGAGGTTGTGAAGCCCGATTACGACCGCGACCAGGAATGACAGGCCCAGGGCTCCGCCCTTGACCGGCGTGCGACCGAGCCGGCTCAGAGCCTGGATGATGAGCGGGGTGCCGACCACGCCCAGTAACACCAACCCTACTCCCTGGAACGCCGACCCGACCCTGTCGGTCAGTTCGAACGCGCCTTCGACTGCGTCCACACCGAGAAAAACCAACAACCCGATCGTGAAGCTGAGGAAGAAGGCGAGCCAACGCTCAGAGACGTCCGCCAGGAACGGCAGCCACAGTAGACCCAAGAAGACCGGAATCACCCCCACGTAAAAGCCGAGCAATGCGAAGGTGACCACGTAGCGGCGGTTCATCTCGGGCGAGCGCGTGGCCACGTCCACTTCTTCCGAAAAGGTCACGCCGGTGGAAGTCACGATGGTCACGGCGACCGGGTCACCGTCCACCCATGGGTAGCTGACCTCGATGACGGCGCGGGCCAACCGTTCAACCACCGGAGATGGCTCAACCGTGTATTCCCAGTATGCTTCGTTCACCTGGACCTGGGCGATGGTGACCGGCTCCGGACCTCCGTTGACCAGGTAAATCCTGATCAGGCCCTCATCGGGGAAGGCGATGCGTTCGAACGTGAGCTCCTCGACCGGCGGGAAGGCCGCACGGAATACGCCCAGCGGCCCAAATCGCACGAACAGGACCAGAAAGATGGCCAGCAGCGCGACGGGAAATAGGCCCTTCAGCGCCAAGGACAGGGGGCGGATTTCACCCGAGGGTTGGGGCTCGCTCATGGATCAGACCTGAGGGATTAGGCGAAGGTGCTGGGCTTTACGTCGAACACACCCATCCACCCCAACTCGGCGAACTCACTCTGGTGCGCGTGGAACATGAACTTGCCCGGGAAGTCGTAGGTGAACTCGAGCACCGCGCGCTCGCCCTGGCAGAGCGCGACGGTGTCGGTCCATTCAAACCGCTCCAGGTCGGTCCCCGTCCGATACAGGCGGAAGAAATTCCCATGGAGGTGGAGGGAGTTGATGAGATCGAATTCGGTCGTATTGATCAGGTACAGCCGGACCAGTTCGCCCTGCTCGATCTCAATCGGGTGCTTCTGGTAGTGGAAGGCTACCGTGTTACATGCATAGACCTCGTTGTCGCCGTCGAAATTCGTGTCGAACCCGTTCATGACCATGACCATCTCATTGGCCTCGGGACGCCCGTCCCTGGGATCGATGATGAAGGCTCCGTAGAGGCCTTTGTGGATGTGCCGCTTCAGCGGGACTGTATGACAGTGGTAGAGATGCAGGCCCATGGGAGCCGCATCGAACTCATAGACGAAGCTCTCGCCGGGCGCGACCGTCTCGAACACGCCGTCCATGCCGGCGGCGTGGATTCCATGGAAGTGGATCGTGTGCGGATGCGAGCCGGCGTTCGTGAAGTTGACCTTCAGCCGGTCTCCTTCGGTGCAACGAATCGTCGGTCCGGGAACCGTGCCGTTGTATGTCCAAGCGGCGAAGTAGACCCCCGGCGCAACCTCGATTTCGCGATCGATCGCGGTGATGAAGTACTCCCGCTGAACCTGGCCGTTCGGCAGCGTGGTCACGTTGCCGTAGTCGAACTCTTTCAGAAACGCCGTGGGATCGAAGATGGAGGGGTCGATCTCGCCGCCCACGCCCATGACGTGGTTCGAGTGCGCTGGATCGGCGTCGGAGGTGGACTTGGTCCGTGTGGGACTCTTGGCCGCCAGCGCTCCGCCGCCCGCGGCCAACCCCACGACACCCACGACGCCCGAGCGCAAGAGATCCCTGCGCGAGAGCCCCTTGGTTTCTTCAGTCGATGGGTCCCCAGGGGGGGCCATCTCGTCCGGTCGCCGCTTCATTCTGTCCGTCCTCAGTCCTCGGCGATCCAGGTCGCCGGAGTCGTTAAATATTAGGACAGACTAATTTTACGCATGGGACCGCTCAAGTCAAGAGTGGCCAGGGTGTTGAGGCCCCGCCGTTCCGACTCTAGGGTGACGATGCCGGCAGTTCCCTCTCCGTCTTCGTGGATTTTTTCGACTTCGACCGAGCCTTGGGGCTCTTCTTGGACTTTTCCGGCAGCAGCGCGATCTCGACGACGCGGTCCAGGTCCTCGACCAGGTGGATGGTCAGGTTCTTCCGCACGGTGTCGGGCAGGTCCTCCAGGTCGGCCTCGTTGTCGAACGGGATGATGATCTCGTTGATCCCCGCCCGAACTGCTCCAAGGAGCTTCTCTTTCACGCCTCCGATCGGCAGCACACGCCCAGTCAAAGTCAGCTCCCCCGTCATCGCAAGGTCCCTTCTGACCTTGCGGCCGGAAAGCGCCGAGACGAGCGAAGTGGCCATCGTGATTCCAGCGGACGGACCGTCCTTGGGGACCGCCCCTGCCGGCACGTGAATGTGGACCTCCCGGCCCTCGAGAGCTCCTTCCTGAATTCCCAGGCGTTCGTAGTTGCTCTTTGCGAAGCTGAGAGCCGCTCGTCCTGACTCCTTCATCACATCACCCAGCTGGCCGGTAAGCACGAGGCTTCCCTCGCCCGGCATCACGGTGGACTCCACGAACATGATGTCGCCGCCCATGGGCGTGTAGAACATGCCTGTGGCGACACCCACCATGTCCTCGTCGGCCATGCGCTCGGGATGCACGCGGGGTCGCCCGACGAGCTCGCGCACGACCTCGGGTGTGATGTCGACCGTCTTCACCTCCCCGGAAGCCACCTTTCGCGCAACCTTACGCGCCAACTTCCCCAGCTCCCGCTCGAGCTGCCGCACGCCCGCCTCGCGAGTGTACTTCTGAATGACCGCGAGGAGGGCCTCTTCGTCGACGTTGAACTCACCCTCTTCGAGGCCGTTCTCCCTGTGCTGCCTGGGAAGCAGGTATCGCTTGGCGATCTCCATTTTCTCTTGCTCGGTGTAACCCGTGAACTCCACGCGCTCCATGCGGTCCAGCAGGGGTGCGGGAATGCGGTCCCAGTAGTTCGCGGTCGCGATGAAGAGCACTTCAGAGAGATCGAACGTGATTCCGAGATAGTGGTCGGTGAACGTCCCGTTCTGACCCGGATCCAGCACCTCCAGCAGCGCCGCGCTGGGATCTCCCTGGAAGGAGACGCCCAGTTTATCCACCTCATCCAACAGGAACACCGGGTTCTTGCTCTTGGCCTGGCGCATCCCCTGGATAATCCGTCCGGGCATGGCGCCCACATAGGTGCGTCGGTGCCCACGGATGTCGGCTTCATCGCGTGCACCGCCCAGCGAGATGCGGACGTATTTGCGTCCCAGCGCGCGCGCGATGGACTTGGCTATACTCGTCTTCCCGACGCCGGGAGGACCTACGAACAGCAGAATCGGCCCGCGCCCGCCTAGGGGTTCCTTGTCAGGCTGCTCCTTGCCGTCCTCCACCGCCGCCTCGTCCGGCACCTCGCCACCGTCGCCGGCTTCGACCTCGATTTCGTCGTCGTCCTCGTCCTCGTCCTCGTCTTGGTGAGTGGCGCGATCCAACTGGAGCTTCCGTACGGCCAGGAACTCCAGGACGCGATCCTTGACTCGCTCGAGCCCGTAGTGGTCCTCGTCCAGTATCTCCTCTGCGCGCGCCAGGTCGATCTCGTCCTCGGACCTCACGTTCCAGGGAAGCTCCGTGACCCATTCCAAGAAGGTGCGGATCACCTGATATTCGGCAGACTGCGGGCTGGTCCGCTCGAGCCGTTTCAGCTCCCGCTCGACCTCTGACCGCTGCGTTTCGTCCAGCTCCAACTCTTCGACCCGCTGGCGCAGCTCCTCTACATCGTCACGCTCATCCTCGTCGCCGAGCTCCTTCTGGATCTGTTTGAGCTGCTCGCGCAGCAGCATCTCACGCTGGCGCTCGCCCAATTCCTCCTGCACACGAGCCTGGATCTCTTCTTGCGCATCCAGCCGTGCCAACTCGCGCTCCACGGCGACCAGCGCCAAGCGCATGCGGTCCTCGTCGTCGAGCGTCTCGAGCAACTTCTGCTTGTCTTCGGTGGGGAGTTCGAGATAGAAGGCCACGAGGTCGGCGAACGCCCCGGGTTCGTCCACGCCCTGTATCAGTTGATTGAGCGCCTCGGCTGGCACGCCCCGTCGCGTGCCCAACTCGGCGGCCCTATCACGTAACTCTTGATCCAACGCCACAAACGCCGCGTCTTCGGGGTTCGTGGCCTCCTGCCGCACCATGTCGAGCAGGACGGCGCGCAGCATGGACTCACCTTCGCGTTCATACGAGAGGGCTTGGGCCCGCCCCTCGCCCTGTACGAGGAGCTGTACGCCACCGGCCACACGGTGCGTCTGAATGATCCGAACGACGGTGCCCACGTTGTAGAGGACCTCCGGAGTCGCGTCATCGACGTTCTCGCGTTGCGCAACGGCGAAGAGGCGCCGGTCTCCCTCGAGGGCCTCCTGGACCGCCTCGACCGTTCCGGACCGGCCCGCCGATATGGGTACCGCCACACCCGGGTAGACCACGGTATCTCGAAGCGGAAGCACTGGAAGCGTGTAACGCTTGCCCATGACGTCTTGCTCGCTATCCTCCGGAGCCTCGTCGAGCCCAGGAGCCGATGGTTTAGTGTTCATTCGATAAAGATGTAGTGCTTTGCATGATCCTTGCCAGTGCAAACCGGTCGAAATCCTGCCGTGTTTGCAGAGCCCCTGTCATATTGTCGGCCTTTTACTGCCACTCTGCACCCTGTAGCTTGCTCTTGCCCGTGCTCCCCCTCTCGGAGGTCCCTGTTGGAAATGCTCGACGGCATTACCTGGTTTCGGCAATCGTCCGTGCGCATCAAGCGTGACGGCATCGAGTTGCACGTGGATCCGTGGGGTGTAACCGAAGCGAGCGAGTCGGACTACATCCTCATCACCCACCCACACTACGACAACTTCTCGGAGGACGACATTGCCCGCGCGCGGGGTCCGAACACCGTCGTGGTGGCTCCGGCCTCGATGAGGAAGCAGCTAGAGCAAGTAGACCATCTCTTGCGACCCGGGGACATGATCCAACTGGCCGGCGTAGACATTCTGGCCGTTCCGGCATACAACATCTCGAAGAGATTCCACCCGCCAGAGAACGAGTGGCTCGGATACGTCTTCACGCTGGGGGACATCACCTACTACCACGCTGGTGATACGGACCTGCTGGAGTCCATGAGCGAGATTCGTTGCGATGTGGCGTTTCTGCCATGTGAGGGGCACTACACGATGGGGCCGGAAGACGCAGCCCGGGCAGCTGAGGCGTGCGAAGCCAGGCTGGTGATTCCCGTGCATTGGGGCGGTCCGGTAGGGTCCCGAGAAGACGCCGAGAAGGTCAAGGCCTTATTCCCCGGAGAAGTCGAGGTCCTCGACCCCGGTATGCCAAGCTGACGTTGAGATTGGAGAGATCCGCATGCGCCGTTTCGTCGCCCTCGCCCACCTCGTGCTCTTGTCGGCCCTCTTCGCCATGGCTCCAGCGAGCGTGACAGCACAGGTCGCGCCTTCCATGGCAGGACGGTCGACCGTCTACGCCCCGCAGGGCGCCGCGGCCACCAGCCAGCCGCTGGCGAGTACTACGGCACTGGAAATACTGCAGCGCGGGGGCAACGCGATCGACGCCGCCGTGGCCGCAGCCGCGGTCCTCAACGTGGTCGAGCCCCACATGACCGGCATGGGCGGCGACATGTTCGCCATCCTGTGGTCGGCCGACGAGCAGCGCCTCGTGGGGCTGGACGCCTCGGGGCGAGCAGGCTCCTTGATCAGCCCTCAGGTGTTGCGCGAGCGCGGTTTCGAGAGCATGCCGGGCAGCGGCCCCGAGGCCGTAACTGTGCCGGGTGCGCTGTCGGGCTGGGTGGCGCTCCTGGAGCGGTACGGC
Source organism: Gemmatimonadota bacterium (assembly GCA_022561145.1). Taxonomy (GTDB): domain Bacteria; phylum Gemmatimonadota; class Gemmatimonadetes; order Longimicrobiales; family Gaopeijiaceae; genus JACZXQ01. The sequence continues at coordinate 34,966 of JADFRS010000005.1, read as the reverse complement.
ACGCTTTCGCTGGCGGAGGCGCTCGCCCCGGCGATCCGCCTCGCCGAAGAGGGCTTTCCGGTCACGCCCATCATCGCGCGCCAATGGCGCGCCCAGCGGGAAAAGCTCAGCCGGGATCCCGGAGCCTCTGCGACCTACCTGATCGACGGCGAGGGGCCCGAGGCCGGTGAGTGGCGCACCAATCGAGACCTTGCTGCGACCTTCCGCGCGGTTGCGGTAGAGGGCCCCGGGGCCTTCTACGGTGGCGAGCTGGGGCGCCGCGTGGTCGACGGCCTGCGTGAGCTCGGCGGGTTCCTGACCCTCGATGATCTGAGGAGCCACGAAGCGCGCTGGGTCGACCCGATCTCCGCCGACTTCCGTGGCTACACCGTCTGGGAGCTTCCGCCGGCAGGACAGGGTGTCGCCGCGCTCCAGATGCTCAAGCTGCTGGAGCCCTTCGATCTGGAGGGCATGGGGCACAACTCGGCGGCCTACCTGCACCACCTGATCGAGGCCAAGAAGCTGGCCTACGCCGACCTCCGGCGTTACGTGGCAGACCCGGACTACATGGAGGTCACGGCCGAGGACCTCTTGGCCGATGGCTATGTGGAGGCGAGGCGCATGCTGATCGACCCCAGCCACGCCGCCGAGCGCCCCGACCCCGGCAGGGCGGTGACAGAGAGCGAGACGATCTACCTGTCCGTGGCCGACAAGGACGGCAACATGGTCTCGTTCATCAACAGCGTCTTCGGCTACTTCGGCTCCGGCATAGTCGTGCCCGGCACCGGCCTGATGCTTCAGAATCGCGGCGCGGGCTTCACCCTCGAGGACGGACACCCCAATCAGGTCGCCGCCGGCAAGCGCCCGTTCCACACGATCATTCCAGGGTTCGTGACGAAGGACGGCTCACCCTGGATGGCGTTCGGCCTCATGGGGGGCGCGATGCAGCCCCAGGGACATGTCCAGATGTTGGTCAACCTCATGGTGTTCGGCATGGACATCCAGCAGTCCATCGACGCGGCTCGCTTCCGCCACATAAACGGAATGCGCGTCGCGCTCGAAAGCCCGATCGGGCCGGAGGTGAGAGCGGCGCTCGAGGCCATGGGCCATGAGCTGGTCGACGAGAGCGGTGTGGCATTCGGTGGCGCGCAGGGGGTAATCAAGCTGGAACGGGGTTGGGCCGCGGGATCGGATCCACGCAAAGATGGAATGGCGGTCGGCCACTAAGGACCTGGATGAGCGAGCCTGATTTCATTATCCCCGGCGACCGCCTACCCCCCGGGTTCGCCGAGCGCATCGAGCAGCTCCCCGAAGTGCCCGCGGTGCCGCGGCCGGCCGCGACCATCGTCTTGACCCGTCCAGGCGCTGGAGCCCTGGAGGTTCTGCTGCTCAAGCGATCGCGCAGCGCGGGGTTCGTGCCCGGGGCCTACGTCTTTCCGGGCGGGCGCGTCGACCGAGAGGACGCCTCCGATGAAATCCTGGACCGGGTGGACGGGTTGTCCTCCGAGGACGCCACCGTCCGACTGGCGATGGATAGGAAGGCGGATCCGCCGGCCGTAGCCTACTACCTCGCGGCCATGCGTGAAGCGTTCGAGGAGACCGGCATTCTCGTCGCCCGCCGCGCCGATGGCAGCCCCGCACCCGATGCGGCCGCCGACGCCGAGGCGCTCCGGTGCAGGGACGACCTCCTCGCGGACGGTGCGAGTTTCTCGGGCGTGCTCGACCGGTTGGGCTGCCGACTGGACGGCGAGAGCGTCGAGTACATCGCCCACTGGATCACGCCCAAGGTGGAGCCGCGCCGCTACGACACCCGCTTCTTCCTCGCGGCTGTGCCCGAAAGTGCCCAGCCCGTACTCCACACCGCAGAGATCTCCGACAGCGTTTGGACCACACCGCAGGCTGCACTCGACGGAAACAGCGACGGAACGTTCCCCATGATCTTCCCTACCATCAAGACCCTCGAAGACTTGTCGGCGTTCTCCCACCCCTCCGAGGCCATCGAGGCCTACCGGTCGCACAGCATCCGGACGATCCTACCGACGTTGGTTCGGATCCAGGGTGGCATTGGGATCAAGATTCCGGAGAACGACGAGGGCTAGTACCACGGTGCCGTACCTCCTACGCGAGCACGCCTCGCCGATGCATGGAGCGGGCGTAAAGAAGCAGTGCCAGTGCGACCAGGAAGATTGCGGCGGTGAAGACGAGGCTGAAGGCGTCCCCGCTGACCTCGAATCCATTGGACAGCACGTAATTGTGGAACGTGGTGATCACCATGGCGATGAGGGAGAGGAGGAACGCTTCAACCGCGAAACGCTTTCTCAAGAGCAACAGCACACTACCGATCACACCGCCCCAAACCGCAACGGCCCAGAACGCGACCACCCAAGCCGGAAAGCCGTAGAAGAATTCTAGTTGCTCGGGTGTGAAGTTGCTCATGTAGGCTTCGTTCTCCGTCTGCGTCATGACGAAGTCATACCCACCCATGGCATTCCACAAGAGTGCGACTAATCCTACCGCCCACAGGTGCCGGGGAGTTGTGTGAGCTCTCGCATCCGGCGTTTCAGACATCACCTTCTCCTTTGCAGTGGGCCAGCAGTGTATCAGGACCCGGCGCCGTCCGTGACCGGCTTTTTCTTCTCGTCGTCCTTCTCGGGGCGCTCCCACGGGGTCCACTCCAGCCCCAGGACGTACTTCTGGATCCAGCGGATTTCTTCGATGTCGCGCGTCCGCTGGTGGCGTGGCTCGCGGAAGCCGTGTGGCTCGCGCGGGAACTTGATATAGCGCACCTGCGCCTTGCCGACGTCCTTGAGGGCGGTGAAGAACATCATGCTTTGCTGCTCGGTGTCGGTGCGGTCGTTCACACCGTGAATGAGCAACGTCGCCGTCGTAACGTTCGCCACGTGCGTGAGGGCCGATTGGTTGCGCCAGGCCTCGGCGTTGTCCCACGGCGTCCCGCCGATGTGCCAGAGGCGCACGTCGTTGTTGAAGCCGGGCCCGTACTCGGATGTCCAGTCGTAGACGCCGGCGCCGATCGACGCCGCCTTGAAGCGCTGCGTCTGCGTGATCGTCCAGCCACCCAAGATGCCGCCGTAGCTCCAACCCTTCACCCCCATGCGGTCCGGGTCGACGATGCCCTGCTCGATGAGTTGGTCCACTCCGTTCATCACGTCCCAGTAGTCGCCGAAGCCGATGCCGTCTCCCTTGGCGAAGGTGTTGCCTTCGCGCAGGTGGTCGTCATAGCCGCTGCTACCGCGCACGTTCGACGACAGCGAGGCGTATCCGAGGCCCGCGTAGATGTGGTAGCTGGATCTCCAGCCGTTGGAGAAGGAACCCGCCGGCCCTCCATGGATGTTGAGCACCAGCGGGACCCTGTCGCCTTCCTCGTACCCGGGCGGCAGGTGGAGCAGGCCTTCGATCGTGAAGTCGTCACGGCTCTCCCACTGAGTCAGCCTCATGTCTGCGAGCAGCCAATCCTTCACCTGGGGATTCGCGTCGGTCAGGCGAACCGACTCCCCGCCGTCCATCGAGGTGGTATGGATGTCGCTCGGCGTGCGGTAGTCGCTGTACGTGTACACGTAACGTCCGCGGTCGCGGGAGAACGAGGCGGCAACCAGGGTGCCCTCGACGTCGGTGAGCTGCTCGACCCGTCCCGACGCTACATCGATGGAGAACAGGTTGGTCTTCGTCCCCTGCTGGCCCGTGAAGTAGATGGTCCGAGAGTCCGTGCTCCACACGGGCCCTCGCGGCGTGCCCTCGAACCCGGACGACAGCAGGCGATGCTCGCCCGATGCCGGGTCGACGAGCCAGAGCTTGGTGTTGCGGTTCATCCACTCCTGGTCGTCCGCGGCCGTGAACAGGATGCTCGAGCCGTCCGGCGCCCAGGACAGGCCGCCTTCGGGCGCGCGGTTCTCCGTCAGCCTCGTCAGCGAGCCGGTCTCCACATCTGCCAGGTAGATCTCGTTCAGGTAGGAGTCGTTCCGGCGGTTCTGGTAGCGCGCAGTCAACGCGAGGCGGCCTCCGTCGGGCGAGATGTCCCAGCTCCCGACGATGAACTCTTCGTCCGTGATCTGGCGCTCCTCCTTGGTGCTCATGTCGAACACCCAGAGGTTGCTCCAGTTGGCGGCCGTCTGTCCGTTGGGGCCCTCGTCGACGAAGATGGCGTCGGAGCCAGCCTTCTCCTCCTTCTTCACGTCCTCTGGCTTGTCGTCCACCGCGGAGAAGAAGATCGCCGAACCGTCGTTCGCCCACCGGTAGGCACCCACGCTGGTCGCGTGCTTGGTGAGCTGCACGGCCTCGCCGCCTGCCGTGCGCATCAGGAAGATCTGTTGCTTCCGATCGTTTCCGCCGCCCTCACCCTCGTCACCCGACGAACCGCCCCCCACATTCCGCCGGAAAGTCAGGTAGGTCCCATCGGGCGAGAACTGAAAGGCGCTGCCGCCTTCCTCGCCGACGTATCGAAATGCCTCACCTCCGTCCGACGGCACGCGCCAGTACTCCGTCTCGTATTTGTTGTCGTCCCAGTTCAGCGTGCGCCGCGAGTACAGCACCCAGCTACCGTCAGGCGACATCAGAGGGCTGCCGACCTGGACCATGTCCATGGCGTCGTCGACGGTCATCGGGCGGCGCGTATCCTGGGCCTGAAGGTCAGCGGTGAGGAGCAGCGAGATTACGAGGGCGAAAGATGGCGCGATGGCTTGGGCACGCATGGGTCGTCTCCAGCAGATGGCAACTAGGGTGTCACGTTATCACCCTGATCAAGTTGACGACACCCAAATCCTTTGTGACGATCTCAGCCCTCGGCGCCCTCTTGGCCGAAACGCTCAGATACGAGTGAAGGCCACGGACCCCGTGCCCCAGCGGGTTCAGCGGATGGGAATGGAGACGCTCACCTGGTGGGTCAGGACGCGCGCGTCCTGAAGCGTGAGTGGTCCCTCGGGCGCGACGAGGAAGTCGGCCGCGAGAGCCGACTCGGCGCGCGCCCCTGTGAACCGCGTGCCCGGCCGCCCGGTGCCGGTGGTGAGCCTACTGTAGTATGAGATCTCGACTTCGGGAAACTTGACCTTCGCTCCCAGGCTAGGCGTCCACTCCATCCAGCTCTCTTCCTGTTTGCGGAAGGTGTGCTCGACGTTGTTGATCTGTCGCAGCGTGTAGTCGTACGAGCGGCTCTGAACCCCGATCTGGAAACCGGCCTTTTCCGTCTCGTAGGCCAGGCCGATCCGGACATGGACGTTGGTAAAGAAGAATTCGTTCTCGATGGTCTTGCCGCCATCCGGGATGGTGGTGCCGCTCGCTGTGGTAACGGCGCCGTCCGCCTCGGCCCAGGTGTCGCTCCAGATGGGCTCGAAGACGAGATCCACTCCGAACGTTGCGGGCCCGCTGGACTTGGCGATGCCCACCCCGAAGTTGTAGGCCCAGGACGTCCCAGGGTCTCTCGGAATGTTTTGGATCTCGTAGTTTGGGATCTTGGGGTGTGACTTCCGATTCGCGGTCACGATTCCTCCGATCCTCCATCCGCTGGCCGTGAGCGGCTGGGCGAAACCCAGGTGAAGCCCCCACGTGCGCGTGCGGTCCAGGTTGGTCTCGACGCGGCTGGTCACCGTGGGCCCAAAGTCCAACTCCCTCCAGAACCACTCCAAGTACGAGACGTCGTGGGTCATGTTGAAGCGGTTGTGGAGCAACACCGCCTCGAAGTGCCGTCCGTTTCGGTCGAGAAACAGCCCGGTGCGGAAGTCCACGGTGTGGCCTGACTGCTCGATGCCGTCGCTCAGCACGTACAGGTGCTCTACGCCATCGACGGCTTCGAGCTTGGCCAGGGAGATGCTTGCGCCCAGCGATAAGCCGCCGCCGAATCTCCTGCCGATCACGCCGTGTGCGTAGACGTTGGTGGACGACGACTCGCTGAGCGTCCGCGGAGGGCCCAGCCAATCCACGCCAGGAGAAATGAACGTCCGGTTCTGTCCGCTCTCGATCTGCTGAAGAGCGAACGAGAGCGCCCCAAAACCGGTCTCCGACCCGAAGTAGGCCGTGATGGGTAGCGTCTTGCCAGCGCCGCCCTCTTCGGAGACGCCGTAGAACGTGGGAGCGCTCACCAACAGGGGCTCGTCGATGAGAGCGCCCTTGGCCGGGTTCGCGAAGAGATCCGCCAGCAGATCGTCGAGGGCGATGGACACTCCCGCCATCCCGAGACGCGCGGATGGGAGCGTGAGAAATTGATCTCCCGCCGCGACGGGCACAGTTTTCAGCGAGATCAACTGCCCGGTCGCCGTCAGGGGGGTAAGGGAGATCAGCGCCGTGATCAGAAGTACGATGCGTGGTAGCCGAGCATTCATGTGGTTGCTCCGTGCGAGGTGGAGATCGGGCGCCGGGGGAATGCGCCCGTTCGCTACGGAGAAACGTCCGGGATGCATCTGTTGTGACGGGTCAGAAGCGCCACTCGACCCCGAGCACCGGTAGCACGCGGCGCTCGGCTATGGGGCGAAGCTCGTCGTCGCGCCACGGCTCGAAGTAGAAGAAGAGGGCATCGCGCCGGTCGAGAGCGTTGAGGAGCCTCAAGTAGGGACGGATCTCGACGTCCCGTCCGCCCATGGTCGTGTTGAGACGCGCGAACAGCTCCAGGTCGATACGAAGGAATCCGTCGCCGAGCCGGCCTCCGGAGAACGCGGGGTTCTCCTGCGTCAGGTCTCCGCCCGCCTCGGACGGGCTCACCGCATCCCCGATCCGCCGCTGCCCGAAGGGAATGCTGGTGAACGGCAGTCCCGCGCTGTATGCCAGCCGCAACGCGCCTCCGGTGCCGTTCCCGAGTGAGCCGTCGAGACCCGCGCTCAGAAGCTGCCGACCGGCAAACTCAGACGTTGTACCTTGAGGATCGGTGCCGGACCAGAACCAGGAGAGGTTGTAGCCGAGCCAGGCGGTGGCTCGCGATCCGCGGTGCGACACGCGCAGATCCACACCCGAGCTCGTGAGCGGCGCACTTCCCGGTCCACCGAGTCCGGAGAAGCTCTTCCAGAATCCCTCGATGCCGAGGCGTACGTCGCCCCTGAGCTGCTGGTCGAGCGACAGCACGAGATGGTCCGCCGTGGCCACGGAGAGCAGGGGCCCTGAGACCGGGGCGGGTGTTCCGTCTGAGACGGCCAGTTCCACCTGCTGATCGGTGGCGCGCATGTACTGGTGGTACCGCCCGGCGGCGACGGTCAGGAGCACGTCGGGGCTCAGGCTCACGAGAAACGCCACGCGGGGGGCCAGCCGCAGCCGGCGATCGGTGGAGAAGGCGTCCGCGCGCAGGCCCGCCCTGAGGTCGATGCCCGGTGCGATGCGTCGTACGCCGTCGACGTAGACCCCCGTCACCACGCCTTCGGCCTCACTTTCGTCGGGTGTCGCGGTAGGATCATTGAGCAGCCGGGCCGAATAGCGACTCGTGACGCGGTCGATCGCCGCACCGAAGCGCACCCGGTTCGCGCCCAGGGGAGCGGAAGCGTCCAGGGTAAAGCGCACGCGCCGCGTCTCGGCGCTGGCCAGGAAGCCGTCGAACGCGTCCGCCGTGTCGGCCGCCGGCCTCAGGGGCAGGTCGGCCCGGTAGTCGCTCGCCGAGGCCGAGGCCTCCAGCGTCACATTCCCTATTCCCCCGCGATACGCCAGTGAGACCACACTGTTGCCCCAGCTCGCGTCATCCGGCCCCGAAGCGCTCATGCCGGCCTCGGCGCGGCTGGCGTCCGTCGTAAGGAAGACGGACTCCTTGTTCCAGAACCCTGTGGCCGAGAGGCGGTGTCCCTCGGCAAGCGTCGCTTCCAGGCGCACGAGGGCGTCCTGGTATCCGTAGGGCGTGTGGCCGCTGCCCAGCACCCCGCTGCCCAGATCGTGCAGGGCCCGGCCCGAGGCGGCGAATCCGACGCGCTCGCCCAGGGGGCCTTCCAGCGCGATCTGGCTGCTGAGAAGGTCCGCCGACCCTCTCATCCGCAGGCGATCGCGGCGGGGGGTCCGCGTGCGGAGGTCCAGGATGTACGAGAGCCCTCCATCGTACCGCGCGGGCGCGCCCCCCACATGGAGGGCCGCGGCCCCGAGTGTCGCAGGATCGAAGCTCTGAAGCAGCCCCCCGAGGTGGAACGGCGTATACACGGGAGCGCCATCCAGCAACACCAGCTTGATATCCGTGGTGGAGCCCCGCATGAACAGCACGTCCGAGGGATCCGACGGGTCGTTGCCCGGAAGTGCGGCGGCGGCGGCGGCCAAGCCGGATTCAGCCAACCCGGGACTCGCGCCCAACGCCACGACCTCCACGCCAGGAAGCGGAGGGGGGTCGCGCTGGCTCTCGAGAGAATCGGCGGCCTGCGGATCTCCCACCACCGTCAGAGGGTCGAGCTCGATGGGGCGGCGCTCGAGGTCGATGTCCAGCGAGACGGAGCCACCCGCCGGGACGCGCACTTCCATGCTCGCCGGCACGTGTCCGGGGTGACTGACGCTCACACTCACCATGCCCGCGGCGATCCCCTCGATCCGATAACGCCCCAGGCTGTCTGCCACCACGTTCCGCCGTGAATTACCCGCGGCGACCTGTACCACCGCGAACGGGAGTGCATCACCGAAACCTTGCTGGTATCCCCGCACCACGCCCTCGATCGCCCCCGTGGGGGGCGCTTGAGCCGCCAAGAGCATGGCCGTCAACGCAAGGTGGGTGAACATCAGGACTCCCGTCGGTCTCCTCATATCCGCGCCCGTGCTAGCGGACCCGGAACGAGATCTCCTCCGGTGTTTGGGCTTCGATGGGGCCGGTCGCATCGATTCGATTGCCGTCCACGGTGAGGTATATACGCTCGTTCACCCACAACGATGCGTCGGCGACCGTCCGTGGCACGTCGATGCGGATGGTTCCCGAGCCGCCGGTGACCTCGAAGCGTCCGTCGGCGGTGCGGCGGAATCGCGCGTCTGAGCCACTGAGCGCCGCGCGCGTACCCTCGACGAAGCGAACCACCACCAGCGAACCCGACTCGATCTGGGCGAGCACGATCCTGAGCGGCTCGTCGGTCACCTCGAATTCGACGCCCGCCACATCAGATTCCTGCCCCGAGGTGGCCAGCTCGGCAGCGGCGGGTTGCGCTCCGGATTCGGTACCGGTGAACATCTCCACCGCCACCGTCCAGCGCGACACCATCCACGCACGTACAGCCGATCCGGGAAGCGCGGCGGCGAGGCCGGTGAGCAGCAGCACGATGACAGCCGCCCGCTTGAGCGTGAGGTAGAAGGGCGCCCAGGAAACGGCTTCGCTGGGTTCGCTGGGGACGGGTCGCTCGGAGCTCGACGACGTTCCGCGGACTCGGGCCAGCACGGCCTGGCGCGCACCGGCCGCGGGAGCGGGCACGTCGAGGATGGCGATCGCCTCGCGTGCGGTGACGCCTTGGGCTTCGATCCGCGCGAGGAGTTGCGCGCATTCGTCGCACCCACCGAGGTGCACGCGCGCCGACCCCGCTTCGGCGTCGTTCAACTCGTCGTCGAGCAGTGCCCTCAGCTGTCCGTCGTCAAGATGCGTCATCGTTCTCCCCAGGGGGATCGTAAGCCTTTGTAAATCGTCGTTCCGCCCGGGCCAGGAGCGTGCCCACAGATTCCGCGGCGACGTCGAAGGCCTCCGCGATCTCCCGATAGCTGAAGCCTTCGTAGCGCAGCAGCAGCATTTCCCGGTCCCGGTCCTTCAACCTGTCCAGCGCCACCCGTACTCGGGCGACATCCTCGCCTCGCTCCACCGCCCGGTCGGGGAGCTCTGTGCCTGCCGGCAGAACGGGGTTGGCCTCCAGGAGCCGCCTGCGGTTCTTCCGAAGGCGGTGGCGGTCCCGCACGAGATGGATGGCGGTACGAAAGAGCCAAGCCCTCACACGTTCCTCCGCACCCTCGACCCGCCGCTCGTAGAGCCGTACGAACGTTTCCTGGGTGATATCGTCGGCTACGTCCGCGTCACCGGTCAGGCGGTGGCAGTAGCGGAACAGGCCCGGATACATTTCGTCGAAGACGGTCTCGAAATCCACGCGGCTCTCTTGTCTGGTATCAAGGAGTCCGCCGTGTGGTGGCGTCTCCGACCGAATCCACTGGAGGAACGGACGAGCCGGCCCGTTTGTGACAGGATAGCTCCCACGGCCGGCATCGTCACTGGTTTGATCTTGTCGTACGACTTCGAACTCGGCTCGACGTCGGCCTCGTTGAGCTTGACCGACTACTATTTTTTCGAGAGTCCGTTCTTCGACTTTGGGGGTGTGAAGGACGGGATTGCTACGGGAACACACCTACTGGAGGTCCTCGCCGAGATCTCGGGTCCCGAGTCCTTCCCGCTCGCGCTCGCCGTGGGATGGAACTTCCACAACGACCCCGACAAGTCCACGTGGGCCGCTGTCAGCGCCGAGCGGGACAACACGACGTGGCTCTTTTTCCTGGGGCTGTGACGAGTCGAGCCCTCACTCTCTCGCCGCCACGCATTCACGAACTCACGCCCATGGCGATATCGAGACTTCGCGTACTCTTACTGACTGGGCTTCACTCCGGCCACATCGAGTTGCCGATTTCCCGTCATCGTCACCGAAGGAGATCCGATTCTCGGGGACTCGGCTCGGATCCGTGCTCCCGATGGAGTGCCGGCCCCGCTCGAGTGACCGTTCCCTTTAGACTCATCACCGCGCATGTACGCTTTGGAGAGGCGTGAGTGCCCGCTCACCGGAGCGCGCCTCTTGCTGGCCGCCCCGGCCAGATGCACTCGTCAGCTCGAACGAACCTACGAGCTCCTGGACCCGCTGGGCCTGACTCGCAAGCTCCTCGGCGGCGCTGGCGCTCTCCTGGGCGCTCGCGGCTGTAGCCTGCGTCACTCCATCCATCCTCTCCAGGGCCGTATTGATCTCCTCCACGCCACGCTTCTGTTGCTCGGACGCCAGCGCGATCTCGCCCATGACCTCGCGGGCTCGTGCGACTCCGCTGTCGATCTCGCCGAGCTGGGCCACAACCTCCTGATTGAGGGCCACGCCCTCTTCGGCGTTCTGGACGGACACCTCGATCAGTTCGGACGTGTTTCTGGCGGCCTCCGCCGAGCGCATGGCCAGGTCGCGAACCTCTTCGGCGACCACCGCGAAGCCCTTGCCCGCGTCGCCGGCCCGGGCCGCTTCCACCGCCGCATTGAGCGCCAGCAGGTTCGTCTGGAACGCGATCTCGTCGATAGTTTTCACAATCTTGGCCGTCGCCTCCGACGAGGCCTTGATCTTCTCCACCGCCGACGACAACCGTGTCATGCCCTCCACGCCCTCGGCCGTAGCCACTCCGGCCGCCTGGGTGATCTCCCGCGCCTCCTTGGCATGCGTCGTGTTCAGCTCGGTCATCGAGGCCATCTCCTGGATGGCTGCCGAGACCTCTTCCAGGCTCGATGCCTGCTCGTTCGATCCCTGGGCCAACGTCTGGGAGCCCGAGTTGATCTGCCCAGCGGCGGCCGCCACCTGCTCCGCGGCGGCCGACACCTCGGTCAACGCCTCATCCAGATTGCCCACCGCCGTGTTCAATGAGTTCTTGATCTTCTGGTGGTCGCCGGCGTATGCGCCGACCATCCGGGCCGACAGATCCCTCGCGGCCACCCTCTCGAGCACACTCGAGGCCTCGTTGATCGGCCCCACCATCGCGTCCAGGGTCGCGTTCACGCCCGTGACGATCTCGCGGTAGCTTCCTTCCAGGCGCCCGGCATCCGCCCGCGCGTCCAGGTGGCCGTCCTTCGCCGCCTCGGTGAGTTGCGTGACCTCTGTGACAAGCGTCTGGAGGCTGTCCACCATCCGCTTGAGGACGGGAGAGATTTCGTCGCCCGAGTCCCGCTCCTGGACCACGACACTCAGATCGCCCCGGGAGAGCCGGTCGATGGTGCCGAGTGTGTTCACCTGGAGGTGCTCGGCGAACTCGTCCATGGCCCCGGCCAAGTCACCGATCTCGTCAGTTCGATCCATCTCCATGCGGAGGCTCAGGTGCCCCTTCGCGAGCCCGCGCATCATCTCCACGCCCTGAGCCAACGGCCCGGCGATGCTCTGCGTGATGACCATGGCCAGAAAGCCACCCATGAGCACAGCGGCGATGCCGAGGATGATCGTCGCCAGCCGGCCAGATCCGTACGCCCCCGCCGCCAGCGCGCCCGCCTCCGCAAGCTGATCGCTCTCATAGACAATGACCTCGTCGATCGCCGCGATGAGGCCGTGCATCGCAGGCAGCGTCTCGCGCTGGAGCGTTACCTGGGCGGCCATGGAACCCAGGATGCCCTGAAGCTCCTCGGTCACCTTTTCGAAGGACGCCACGAATCCGTCGCGCCGGCTCACGAGGTCCGCGACCAACACCTGCTCCTGCCCGGACTCCGCGACGGCGCTCAACGAGTCGATCAGCGTGTTCAACTCCATCCGGCGTACGTCGATCTCCGCCATCGTCCGATCGATGTCGTCGGAGCTGACCAACAGAAACAGGTTCAGGGTGGCGATACCGTTGGCCTGGGCCAAGCCGGCCGCGCGATTGGCCATCTCCGCCTTCTGCCAGTGGCTGGTGACGATCTCCTGAGTGGCCTGGTTCAACTGCGACAGCTTGAGGACCGCCCAACCGGACTGGAGGGCCGTCAGGAGAAGCATGACCCCGAACGCCAGGTTCAGGCGCGTGCGGGTCCTGAGATTGTGAAGGAAGCTCATGTGTGATCTGCGCCCTGATTCTGAGTTTGCCCACTCGCTTCCGGAAGTGCACTGCAGCCCGAAAGGACGACACTCTTCGAGTGGTCGTTCCTGCACACTCACACACCACCGAAAGCGACAGGAGGAGGAGGTGCTCGACTCGGTTCATTATCGACAGGAGTTAAGAGGACTTAACCCACGGAATCTTTATGTTTGCCGGACAGTTCAGCCCAGTGGGGTGCCTGCCGATCCTCCCTTTCATGAGGGACATCGCACGAGCCGCGCCGGGGCATCTGTCCCTTGCGGGTTCGTCACGTCGAGCACGTCGGGTAGGAGGAGTATCAAATGTCATTCCATCGGGTCGGATTCGTCCGCTCTCCAGGAGCACCGCTGCGCACTCTTCTCATGTTGGGAATTCTGAGCCTCACGCCACTCAAGGCCCTGGCCCAGGACAGCGACATCCACTCCTTGGACCAGCTCTCGGAGCTTCCCCGGCTGGCCGACGCGAGACAGGCCGGAAGGGCCATCAACAGAGCCTACCCGCGCTCGCTCCAGCGCCAGGGCATCGGTGGAAGGGTGCAACTTCGCTTCGTCGTGGACGCAGACGGCAGAGTGGACGGCAGCACCGTCGAGGTAGTGGCGGCGTCCGTCGAGGAGCTCGGAGAGGCGGCTAAAGCGGCGGCCATCAACCTACGGTTTGTGCCGGGCAAGATCGACGGGTCACCGGTCAAAACGATGGTGCTGTTCCCCATCAGCTTCGTCGCCGGTCGGCCCTAGCGAGTCAGAGTCGGTAGCCGGCTTCGCGGTCAGGGGAGTGGCGTGAGAGCCGTCGCAGGCCGCATCCCGCTACTGCTTTCCGCAGCGCGTCTCGGCTCGGGCGGCTGACTCGAGAATCGCGAGCACTTCCTCGAGGGTCTGCTGGCCGGCGTCCTCGTCGTACCAGGCCATCTTCCGCTCGAAGATGTCGCTGTCGTTCAGATCCTCCGGGTTCTCCAGGATCCAATCACGGAGCGCCGGCGGACGCTCGATGAAGCACCCCCGTTCGTTCCATTGTTCATCCAACAGCAGCACCGTCGGTGTGGAGGGGCGCCCGTCCGGAGTCGGGTGGTCTTCCATGACCTTTCGTCCGACCCGCGAGTTCACGACGCGCATGTCGAACCCCTCGACCATCTCGACCAGGCGCGCAAGGTAGGGGATCGTATTTACCGAGTCCGAGCATGAATCCACGGCGACCACGAGGAATCTCCATGTGCCGCCTACGGCCCTGGCTCGCTCGACGAGCGTCTGGTCGATCTCCATGCTTCTGGCGTAGTTCCCATCCCAGAGCGCCTTGCGCCTCACCGCGGCACCCATGAACTCGTCGAACGTCTGCCCCGCTAGGTACAGCTCCTGCAGCGTCTCGTCCGTTGCGGTGGGACCAAGGTCGGAGCACACGGAAACGGGGCCGAGAGCCAGCGTAATCGCCAGGGCGAGTGTCGACAGCATGTAACATCCTCTGAAGGGAAACCTATCCGAACAGCCTGGGCAATCCGACGTCGATTGTCCAGGATACAGACCCGTGGGTCAGCGTCCACCCGCGGGGAGCATGGCCGCGATAGCGAGAGCGGTGGCTCGGGCCGTCAGCGATGCGAGCTTCGCCATCATTGGGCAGCTCGGGGGCCACTCCCCTGGATCGGAAGCGAGATATGCAGGTGGTCGGCCGTGCCGACGTGGCGGAGGGTACGGAAGCCCATCAAACGGAAGTACCCGTCCGTGAGCTGGTTCCTCCACTCGGGCCGGCCGACGGTGCGCAGATCCATGGCGTGAACGTACTTGTCCTCCTTCTTGAAGTGGAGCGACGTCTCGTTTACGGGAAGGCCCATCTTCAAGTAATCCTCAGGCGTTCTCTGCATGTCGGTGATGACGGCTTCCCGGTCGAAGAGCAGGAACGTGCTCGACCCGAGCCGGAGGAGGGGGTGGAGCGACGTGTAGTAATCGCGGAGCTCAGGCGTCTTTACATTCGCCGCTGAGAGAAACAGTAGGGCATAGGCGGCGTAGCCACCGACCGCGAGCATGAGGACCCGGCGGGCCAGCCGCGGGACTTTTCGCTTGCCCGTCATCCGCTTCCAAAGCCAGGATGCGTAGATCAAGAACAGGAGAACGGTCACAGCGAGCCCGGATCCGAGGGCGGTCCAGGTGTGGAAGCCCATCTCCTGATACGAGTACACCGACCCACGTACCAACAATACGAACGGAAGGGCGAGTACCAGCACGACCTTGAGGGTGAAGAAGCCGACCTTGAGAGGCACGCGCAGAAACTTCAGCCAAAGGCGTCGGGGCTCGGGTCGAATCTGGCCCAAATCGAGATCGAGAATCCCCGCACTGTTCCCACCCATGCCACCCTCCTCTCGCAACCCAGAACCCGACGAGCCCCTCGTCCGGCGTGCCGCTCGGCACGTACCCTAGTACGATGCGGACATGCCGAACGATCCGGCAAGACCCACTACGAGTGAACAGTGGCGAATGAGTCACCACACATCTCCCAACCCGGCGGAACAGCCGTGGCTCGCCGAGTCCCGATGGGCCGGCGGGCGTGTGCGTTCTACCGCCCCGAAGGAGCTCGCGGTGATGTGGCTGTTTGCGGTCATCTGGAACGCTCTCGGCAGCCCTCTGGGCTGGATGGTCCTCAAGGGAGACGAGGATCTCGGCGTGTTCCTCGCATGGGTGCTGCCACTTTTCGCTTTCACCGGTCTGGCGCTCTTGATCATTGCGGTCCGTGACACCATGCGCTGGCGGCGCTTCGGCGGGCTGGCGATCGAGCTGGATCCGTTCCCCGGCTCTATCGGCGGACATGCGGGCGGTTCCGTGGAGTTGCCACTTCGCCCCTCGGATACATTCGAGCTCAGCGCGACCCTCTCGTGCGTACACGTGAGGATCAGCAAGTCGAGCAATAACTCGTCCAAGTGGGAGTCGGTGGTGTGGGCGCGACAGATGGTCCCCGAGGCGGGCCGTTCCGGCACAGGTGTTCGGGCACGCTTCACGTTCGAGCTTCCCGAGGGTCTCCCCGAGACGGAGGAGCCGTCCGACTCTACCACAAATGGACGGTGCGAGTGGCTGCCAAGTTGCCGGGCGCCGACCTCGACCAAGCGTTCGAGGTCCCCGTGTACCGCACGCCTGAGCCGTTGTTGGCGGAGAGGGCCGCACTGGTGGCGGCGGCCGCGCCGCACCGCGATGATTTCCCGAGCGATGTCGTTTGAGTGGAGCGCCGCAGCCGGGGTCTCGTGCTGAGGTACCGGGCGGGGCGTGAGGGCGGCATGGGAATGGTCATGATGATTTTCGGTGCGGTCTTCGCGGGCGCTGGAGCATTCATGATGCGAGTGGCCTTGCAGATGGGCGGGGGTTTCAGCACACCCGCCGGTACGATGATGGTGCTCTTCACGGGGATGTTCCTGGTGGTATTCGGAGGGGTGGGGCTTTTTCTCGTGGCCGCTGGAGTGTACACGCTCGTCAACTCACTCGAGGTCGAGATCGGGGGGGGAGAGATTGTTGCGACGCGCCGTTTTCTGTTTCGCATGCGGCGTCGGGTGAGCGTGGATGACGTGCGCCGAATAGAGATCAGCGTACACGCGCAGAGCGGCCAGGGCGCCAAGGCCAAGGTCTATTACCGGATTCGGGCGATGCTGGAGGGTGGAGGTCACCTGCCCCTGGGAGACGGCATCCTCGGGAGCGACATGGCCGAGCGGATCGGCGACCTGGTCGAGGCGGAGACCGGAATCAAACCCGAGGTCGTGGTCACGACCAAGAGATGGAAAAGGAAGAGGTCATGAGAGGATGTGCTGTGGTGACGCTCGGACCCCGGCGGACCGCCCTGTGTGCGTTCTTGCTGGCCGCGGCGGGCTGCGCCCCCGAGCCCGCCGGCTCGGACGTGACCGCGTTCGTCGGCGCACAGGTCTGGGATGGCACGGGCGCCGAGCCGATTATCGACGCGATCATGCTGGTCAGCGACGGTCGCATCATGGGAGTGGCGGCCGCATCGGACATCGATATCCCACGAGGGGCGACCGTGGTGGACCTGAGTGGCCTGTTCGTGATTCCCGGCCTGATCAACACGCACGGGCACGTGGGGGGCACGCTCGGCCTCGAGGGTGGTCACTACACCGAGGAGAACCTCGACCGCCAGCTCAGGCTCTACTCCGCCTATGGCATCACGGCGGTGAACAGCCTCGGCGGCGATCAGGAGCTCGGGCTGCGGGTCCGTGACGAGGATCTCCACGGACGGGCGCACCTCTATGTCGCAGGTGCGGTCGTGACTGGAGAGACGGTCGAAGAAGCGCTGGCGGTCGTGGAGGCCAACGCCGCGATGGGTGTGGATTGGATCAAGATCCGAGTCGACGACAACCTGGGTACCACCGCCAAGATGGCGCCCGAGATCTATGGTCCCGTGATCGAACGTACGCACGACCGCGGGCTGCGGCTGGCTTCACACCTTTTCTACCTCGAAGACGCCAAGGCATTGCTCAGGGCCGGCACCGATTTCGTGGCCCACTCCGTACGCGACCGCGAGGTCGACGAGGAGTTCCTGGAGCTCATGGCAGAGCGGCAGGTTTGCTACAGCCCGACACTCACGCGTGAGGTGTCGACATTCGTGTATGAGAACACGCCCGACTTCTTCAGCGACCCCTTCTTCAGCTCCAGGGCCGACCCGGAGGTGCTGGCGCAACTGAGCGACCCCGAGCGGCAAGAGCGCGTGCGTCAGAGCGGCGCCGCACAAGCGTACAAGCGGGCCCTCGAGATAGCGATGACGAACCTGAAGCGGGTCGCCGATTCGGGCGTGAGGGTGGCGTTCGGCACGGACACCGGTCCCGCGGGTCGCTTCCAGGGCTACTTCGAGCACATGGAGATGGCGCTCATGGCCGACGCAGGTCTGACGCCCGAGCAAATCCTTCGGTCGGCCACGGGTGACGCGGCGGCGTGCCTCGGGATCGAAGACATCGGTACGCTGGAGGAGAGCCGGCACGCCGACTTCGTGGTGCTGGCCGACGATCCGTTGATGGATGTGCGCAACGCGCGCAGCATCGAATCGGTGTGGATGGAGGGGGAGCGCATTCCCCAGCATGGTCGACCGAAAGGCCCTTAGTGTCAGGCATACGCGTACCGTGGATCGTCCTCAAGTTCGGGGGAACGAGCGTCTCGACGCCCGAAAACTGGGATACGATCGCCGCTGTCGTGAGCGAGCGAGTCGCCGAGGGGTTCCGACCGATCATCGTTCAATCGGCTCTGGCGGGTGTGACCCTCCAGTTGGAACGGCTCATAGAGGCTGCAGGCATAGGCGACGCGGACCTGTCCCTGAAGAGCATCGCACAGGCGCATGCGGAGCTGCTCGACGCAAGAGGTCTGCACCAGCCCGACCTGCTTGCCACAGACATCGACGAGCTCACGACCCTGCTCGAGGCGATCTCGATGGCCCGAGAGGCGACTCCCGCCAACAAGGCGCGAGCCCTCGCCATCGGCGAGTACATGGCGACCCGGGTCGGGGCCGCCCTACTCGCCGCGTCGGGGGTGGAGGCCGCTTGGGTGGACGCCGGGGACCTCTTGGTCTCCGTGCCCTCAACTCGAGGTGATTGGGGTCACTACCTCTCAGCGGAGTGTGGCGCTGATCCAGATCCGGTGCTGGACCGCAAGCTCGCCAGCCTTGGGGATGTCGTTATCACGCAGGGCTTCGTTGCTCGGGACGAAGAGGGCAACACGGTGGTCCTCGGAAAGGGTGGATCGGACACCTCTGCCGCCTACCTCGCAGGACGGCTGGAGGCCGAGCGCGTCGAGATTTGGACCGACGTGCCCGGGATGTTCACCGCCGATCCCCGCGTCGTGCGCGCCGCGCGTCTGCTTCGCCGCCTGGACCACGGAGAGGCTCAGGAGATCGCTACGACCGGCGCGAGCATCGTTCACCCTCGCTGTATCCCTGCGTTGAGAGATCGGGGCATTCCGATCCACATTCGGAGCACGCTCTTCCCCGACCACCCAGGCACGATCATCTCGCGTTGGCCAGACAGCGGAGTCCCCCAGCTCAAGGCGATCTCGGTCCGGCGTGGGGTATGCCTCGTATCGATGGAAACCTTGGGCATGTGGCAGCAGGTCGGCTTCCTGGCCGACGTGTTCGACTGCTTTCGAAGACGGGGCATCTCGGTGGACATGGTTTCGACGTCCGAGACGAACGTCACCGTTTCGCTCGACGCCGACGCCATCGACCTCGACTCGGACAGCTTGTCTGCCCTACTGGAAGATCTGGGCGCCTATTGTCAGGCTCGTCTGATCCACTCCTGCGCCGCCATCAGCCTTGTCGGGCGAGGCATACGAGCGCTCCTGCACCGTCTCAGCCCGGTATTCGAGGCCTTCGAGGAGCACCCAGTGCACATGGTCAGTCAAGCAGCCAGCGACCTGAACCTCACGTTCGTCGTGGACGAGGATCGAGCCGATAAGCTCACCCGTGATCTTCATGCCCTCCTGGTTTCCGAAGCCTCCGACCCGGAAGTATTCGGGCCCACGTGGGAGGAGCTGGAGGCCGCTGAACCGGAACCCCGCCCCCAGGTCTGGTGGATCGACCAGGCGCCACGTCTCGAAGAGATCGCTCGCCTGCACCGTTCGGCGTTCGTGTACGACCTCGAGACGATTCGGGATCGCGCGCGGCGCGTGCGGTCCGTCACGGGAATCGACCAAGTCTTCTACGCGATGAAGGCGAACTCCCACGAGGGAATCCTCGCGGCGATCGAAGAAGAAGGCTTGGGCTTCGAGTGCGTCTCTCTACCCGAAGTGCATGCGGTACTCGACCTCTTTCCCGACATTGAACGGAAACGGGTGTTGTTCACTCCCAACTTCGCACCCAAGGAAGAGTACTTCGCCGCCCTGGAGTTGGACGTCTGGCTCACGCTCGACAGCCTGTATCCGCTCCGGCACTGGCCCGAGCTCTTCGAGGATCGTGATCTTCTCGTCCGGTTGGATCCGGGTGTCGGAAAGGGACATCACCAAAACGTGCGGACGGCCGGCGGCCACTCGAAGTTCGGAGTGCCGCTCTTCGAGTTGGACGAGTTGGCAGAGCTGGCGGGCGCGGTTGGCGCGAGGATCGTCGGTCTTCATGCCCACTCGGGAAGCGGCGTGTCATCCGCCGATCATTGGGTCGAGGTCGGAGAGATCCTCGGCACTGCCGCGGAGCGGTTGCCCCACGTAGGCATCGCGGACCTGGGCGGCGGCCTCGCCGTTCCAAGCCGCCCGGGGGAGGCCGAGGTCGATCTCGGGCGTCTGGCGGAGGGCCTGGAGGGACTCAGGAAGAAGCACCCCCACCTCGAGATCTGGCTAGAGCCCGGACGCTACCTCGTAGCAGAGGCCGGAGTGCTCGTCAGTCTGGTCACACAGACGAAAGGCAAGGGGCGGCACCGATACGTAGGAATCTCCACAGGCATGAACTCGCTGATCAGACCAGCCCTTTACGGGGCCCATCACGAGATCGCCAACCTATCGCGCCTAGACGCCCACCCTGAGGAAGTCGTCACGGTCGTCGGGCCCATATGCGAGTCCGGGGACCGGCTCGGCGTCGACCGCCTGCTGCCCCGCACGAGCGAAGGCGACGTTCTCTTGATCGCGAACGCGGGTGCCTACGGGCGGGTGATGAGCTCGTCCTACAACCTGCGAACACCCGCCATCGAGGTCGTGCTCTAGAGTTCTCGACGCCGTCGATGACCTCGCACAGCTCAGTTGGTCAGGACGAAAGTGACGGAATAAGTTGAGTGAACGTCGATTCGAGCGACGAACTTGGGTGGCATCTGTAGGTGGGTGCCGCGAGACGTTGGATGGATAGGGCATGACGGCGACACGACGAGACTTCATCGCGACCAGCGTGGTCGCGGCGTCCACGGTGATGACGACGGGATTGTGGGGTTCCTCGCCAGGAGAAACAGGCATGTACGGTTTGATTTCGAAGCTGCTCGCCGTTTCGGGGGAGCGGGACAGGCTGATCTCGATCCTGGTGCAGGGCTCGGCAGGCATGCCGGGTTGCATCAGCTACATTGTGGCCAAGGACCGGACGGATCCCGACGCCATATGGATTACCGAAGTTTGGGACAGCCAAGCGAGCCACGAAGCCTCGCTCACCCTGCCCTCGGTCCAGGAAGCGATTGCTCAGGGAAGGCCATTGATCGCCGGCTTTTCCGACCGCAACATCACCGAGCCTGTCGGTGGCCACGGTCTTGATCAGCCTACCGCGGGCTGAGGGCCCCCCTCCGATCTTGTAGCGAATCGGTTGCATGTTACGTGTGGATGCACAAACTTCATGTGTATCCCTTCAACCGGACACAATCTCGTGAAAGACCGCATCCATCTCGTACTGCCAGCGGAAGAGAAGGAGCGCTACCGTGCCATCGCGGAGCGTGAGGGCACTACGTTGAGCCGCTGGATACGAGAGGCCGTCAGGGAGAAAGCGAACAAGTACGACGTGCGACGGAAGCTCGACACGTCGGAAGATCTGGAGTCGTTCTTCCAGGAGTGCGACCGGCTCCACCAGGGAACGGAGGCCGCCGAGCCCGACTGGGAGGAGCACGAACGGTTGATCCACGAGTCTCGCACTGGAGGCCTCGAGGCGCAGTGATCTTCGTCGACACGAACGTGTTCGTGTACGCCGTGGGTCGGCCTCACCCCCTTCGCGACCCGGCTCGCCGAATCCTATTGGATGCCGCCCACGGCTCCGAAGCACTCGTCACCTCGTGTGAGGTCCTCCAGGAGCTCATGCACGTCTACCTTCCGGTCGGGCGTCTCGATACGCTCGACAAGGCGTGGACCCTAGCGACCTCGAGAGCGATCGACATCTGGTCCATCGAGGCCGAAGATGTCGCGCTGGCACGGTCCTCCATCATCCGACACCCCGAGCTATCCGCCCGAGATCTGCTCCATCTGGCCTGTTGCCGCCGTCGTGGAGTGGGGCGCACGCACACCTTCGACCGAGCGTTGCGGGCCGCGGTCGAAGGCGGCTGAGCAGCGGCCGCCCCCCTCACATCCGCCGGTAAGCCGGCCCACTCCCCCCCTCGCGGGGCGTCCACCTCGGCCCCAGCACGTCCGTGGCCTTGCAGTCCACGCAGTTGGGCGCGTTGACCCTGAGCTCGTCGCCGTCCATCTCGTAGACGCCCGCCGGGCACATGTGCACATAGAGCTCGCCGGCCTCGCGCGAGACGTCATCACCCACGATCAGGTGGGACGGGATGTCGTCACGGGTCTGATTGCCGGACTTGTAGACCCCGTCCACCTTGCTGAACGTGAGCTTGCCGTCGGGCGGCGTAGACGGGCCGCCGGCGCCCAGTGAACGCCGCTCCGCCGCATCCTCCTCCACTCCGATCTTTCCGCCGGGAAAGGCTCCACGGGTCAGGGTCATCATGCCGGCCTTGAAGCCACCCGAGTAGAACCCACCCTTGAAGGCCAGGCGAATGTTCCGGGTCCGCTTCAGGTCCTTCATGATGTAGCTCTCGTCCACGGCACGGGTGTAGCCCGCGAGGCCCTCCTCGGTGGTGTCGTCGACCTTGAGGGCCTGGAAGATCGTGCGGGCCGCGAGCATGCCGGAGTGCATCGCATAGTGGATTCCCTTGAGGGACGGTACGTCCACGTAACCCGCGGAGTCGCCCACGATGCAGATCCCGTTTCCGTGCCTGCGAGTCGGCACCGCGTAGTAGCCACCCTCCGGTATGGTCTTGGCACCCCACTCGACCATCTCGCCGCCCTCCAAGTAGGGACGGAACAGCGGATGGAGCTTCATGCGCTGAAGCACATCGTGCACGTCGAAGCGCGCGTCCCGGTAGTCCAACCCCACGACCAGTCCGAGAGCCACGAGGTTGTCTTCCATCGGGTACATGAAGCTCCCGCCGAAGGCGTCGCCCGGCAGCGGCCACCCCATGGTATGGATCACCCGGTCGAGCGGCTTCTTGGTCTCCCACAGCTCCTTCACGCCGAGTGCGTAGATCTGGGGGTTCTCCGAGCCGATCTCCTGCCAATCCAGGTAGGCGTTCGAGAGCGTACCGCGTGTCCCCTCCGCAAGCACGGTCACCCGCGCTGCGAGATCCATGGCCGGCATGTAATCGCCGCCGCCCGGTTCTCCGTCCCGGTTGAGCCCCGACGGGGTCGTGCGCACGCCCTGGATCCGGTCGCCGTCCGCGAGCAAGGACGCCACGGGAAAACCGGGGAACACGTTTACGCCGAGTCCTTCGGCCTTCTCCCCCAACCAGCGTACGATCTCGCAGATCGACCCGACGTAGTTGCCGTGGTTCTGCATCGTCGGGGGCGTGGGCAGCCGAATGGCCCTGGACTCGGTGAGGAGGTAGACCGCTTCCTTGGAGATCGGCTTCCCCAGCGGAAACTCGTCCATCTCCAGCTCGGGGAAGAGCTCCTCGAACGCGCGGGGGTTCACGACGGCTCCCGAGAGGCTGTGCTCGCCCAACTGGCCCGCCTTTTCCAGAACGCCGATCTCGATGTCGCCGATACCGCCGCCCGCCTCGTTGTCCTTCTGTACCAGGCGTGCCAACTCGATTGCGCCGGCCAGCCCCGCGGGTCCGCCGCCCACGAAGATCACGTCCATGGGCACGGCTTCCTCGTTCGGCGCCTCCTGGACAATGAGTCGATCGACGGGAAGCGGCGGCTGAAAGTCCAGCGGCTTTACCGGTCCGATGAGCTGGGAGGCCTGCGACATGCTGTCTCCTGTATTGTGGAACGGCTCGAATGACGGGGATCATCACGATCGGCCAGGGGGTACCCTCTGCTTCCCGAGCGGATCCCGCAACGGTCGCACGGTGAAAAACCCCCAGAAGTGAGGCGCACCAATGTCGCAGAACCGGCCTCAGACCGTCGGTGAATTGAAGGCGTCCGGGTACGTGGCCCGCACGGTCAAGGACGAGTTGCGCCACAACCTCATCCGCAAACTCAAGTCCAACGAGCCGTTGTTTCCCGGTATCGTCGGATTCGATGATTCGGTGGTTCCGCAGATCGTAAACGCCGTCCTGGCTCGTCACGACTTCATTCTCCTGGGACTCCGCGGTCAGGCAAAGAGCCGCATTCTTCGCCAGCTCGTGGAGTTGCTGGATCCCGAGCTCCCCATCCTCGCGGGGAGCGAAGTCAACGACGACCCGCTCGAGCCTATTTCCAAGTACGGGCGCGTCTTGCTGGTGGAACAGGGAGACCATGCCCCCGTGGAATGGGTCACACGCGAGCAGCGCTACGTGGAGAAGCTCGCCACCCCTGATGTGACCATCGCCGACATCCTCGGCGATATGGACCCCATCAAGGCCGCCCGGGGCGGGCACATTCTGGCCGACGAGCTCACCATCCACTACGGCCTGCTGCCCCGAGCGAACCGGGGTATCTTCGCCATCAACGAGCTGCCCGACCTGGCGGGGAAGATTCAGGTCGGCCTCCTGAACATCCTGCAGGAGGGGGACGTCCAGATCAAAGGCTATCCCGTGCGGCTGCAGCTGAACGTGATGCTGGTCTTCACCGCCAATCCCGAGGACTACACGGCGCGCGGGAAGATCATCACACCTCTCAAGGACCGCATCGGCGCCGAGATCCAAACGCACTACCCGGACGAAGTGCAAACCGGAATGGACATCACCCGCCAGGAGGCATGGGTCGATCGGGACTGCATCTCGGTGGAGATTCCGGCTTTCGTCGAGGAGGTCGTGGAACGCATCGCCTTCCTCGCCAGAGTGGACAAACGCGTGGACCAGCGCTCCGGCATCAGCCAGCGCATGCCGATCACCGTGGTCGAGAGCATGGTCTCCAACGCCGAACGGCGGGCGCTCGCATTCGGCGAGGAACTCGTGGTGCCCCGTATCGGTGACATCTACGCGGCTATGCCGGCGATGACGGGCAAGATGGAGCTGGAGTACGACGGCGAGCTACAGGGTGCCGACCGCATCGCCCGCGATCTCATCGCCAGGGCCTCGGCGGAGGTCTTCCAGGGCCGCGCCGGCGGCGCGGACGTAGAGGAGATCGTGGAGTACTTCGAGATGGGCGGCGCCCTCCAGGTCGGGCAAGACAGCGCAGCCGAAGCATGCGTGAAGGGCTTCGGCACCGTGCCTGGGCTGTTGCCACTGGTCGAACAGATAGGCCTCGCCGCCGAGCAGGCCTCTGACGGCGTGCGGACGGCGGCCTGTGAGCTCGTGCTCGAGGGCCTGGTGGCGGAGCGTAGAATCAGCCGCAGTCAGTCGGGCGGCTACGCGCGGGCCCAACGGGAGCACCCGGGGCCGAGCCCCCAGGGCTTCGAGTCCTTCGAGCCTTGAGGGCTCGGCGCGCGAATACTGCCGAGTTTCTGGAACCAGCCAGCTAGAGCGTCAGAGGCTCATCGGCCACGGCTGGCTGGCGTAGAACGCGATCAACAGGGCGGCACCAGCCAACGCGAGATCCTTCATGAAATGGCTCATCTCGTTCATGGAGGCCTGTGGGTCGGACTCCTTCCAGAACGGATGTATCATGAAGGCCTTCGGGATCAGGTAGATCACCAACAGACCGGCCCCGATGAAGCGATGCCATCCGAGCAGGACCATGGCGGCACCCGCCACTATCATGAGTCCTGAAATAACCGTCGCCGCCTTGGCGGCGGGAACCCCCTTGGAAGCTGCGTAAGCGGACTTCTCGTCGAGCTTCATGAGGTGGTTCATACCACTGGCGATGAAGACCAGGGCGAAGAGAATCCGCCCCATGAGGTGCAGCCACGGCATGAACGGCCCGAGCGCCTCGACCATCAGGTACCTCCTTGACGAAGTGCGAAAAGACCACCCAGCACCACCTGTGCCCGCAACACGATGGGTCACTCCGCCCGTTCAAGCCAGAATTTTCTTACGCGCAGCCCATCCCCAATTCGAGAGGATCTTCCGCTGCGCCACAGGCATTGCAAGGCCTGAAGCCTCTGGGGGCTCGATCCACCGGCAACTCTCCGGCAGCGAGACCGGAACGCCGTTGAACGCGTGAGGACGGTATATGGCCCTGAAATGACTGAACGTGTGTCGCACCGGTTGAAGCGGACCGGCGGCCGCGGACCTCGAGGATTCCAGGCGGTGAGCTCCCGCTTCGGCAGCGGCACGGCGGGCGGCCTGCGCCGAGGGCTCCCCGGGCCGGATGGACGTATTGGGAAACTCCCAAAGGCCGCCGAGCAATCCCTCCTCCGGCCGCCGCCTCATCAGCAGCCGTGACTCGGGGTCGAGCACTACGGCCACCCCGAACTCCCGGAGTGGTGTCTTGCCACGGCTCTTGGTCACGGGTCTGTCGAGTTGGGTGCCGGCCGCCCTAGCCCGGCAAACGGAATTGAGCGGGCAGGCCGCGCATGTCGGAGCGCGCGGCGTGCAGATCGTGGCCCCCAGTTCCATCACGGCCTGGTTGAAGTCGCCCGGTCGCTCGCGATCGATCAGTTCCTCCATGATCGCCCTGAGCTCGGCGAGGCCCGGATCGGCGAGGTCGAACAGTCGCGCCAGAACGCGGCGCGCGTTCCCGTCGATCGCGGGGATCACTTCGCCGAACGCGATACTGGCCACGGCGCCCGCGGTGTATTCGCCCACGCCCGGAAGCTCGCGCAGCGCCTGGGCGGTCGACGGGATCTCGCCACCGAAGCGCTCCCGCACCATGTGCGCACCATCGTGAATCCGCCGGGCGCGGGAGTAGTAACCCAAGCCCTCCCAGACCTTCAGGACCTCGTCACGCGAGGCCTCGGCCAGATCGTCCAACGTCGGAAAGCGCTCCATCCAGCGCCGGTAATAGGGCTCGGCGGTCTCCACCCTGGTCTGTTGCAGCATGACTTCGGAGACCCAGATCCGGTACGGGTCAGACTCCCGCCGCCAGGGCAGGTCACGACCGTCACGGTCGTAGAAGCCGAACAGCGCGCAGCGCAGGCCTTCGGGGTCGATTCGAGGAGGGGTGCTCACTACCCTGCTCAACAGGGCGGAGGCGGGGCCACTACCGTTCGACCTGCTCTTGATACAACCGTCGTCCCTGTTCAAAGGTTGCGATCACTTCCTCTTTGTGCCTCGGATCATCCCACCGGCCCATGCCTCTGAGTTCTTCGATGACTTCGTCGATCCACCGGACGAAGAAGGCCGCGTCCTCCGCGGAACGGATCGGTTCCGCGTCTGCGATCACGTACACGGGGTTCGTGTGCGCGAAGAGGTAGCTGTCCATGGCGCCGTGCTGGGTCGGACCGAGGACGCGCGCAGCGATCCAGCCGCTGGACTCGACGGGAATCTCGAGCTTCGCCTCGATCGAGTGCTTCGCACCGGTCGCCTCCACGGAGTGAATGACCTCGCCGTTGTGGATGATCTCCAGGCGGTGCATCTCGAAGATGGAGCGGGCCGTGGCTGAAATCTCCACGACATCGCCCTTCGAAACGCGCAGCTCCTCTCCCATTCCCTTGCCGGCGACGTCGAGAGACAGGATCGGTCCGCTGGTCACGAACGCCCGACCCTCCGCCATGGCGTCGGCCCAACTGTCGTAGTCCAATTCCTCTTCGCCGGTATAGACGTACGACCGCGTCGTCCCGATTGCGGGGTGCCGCCAGATGTCGCTCATCGCGTCTGTGCCGGCCGTCCCAGGAATCCTGGATCCCGTATTCAGCAACCGATACCACACGGCGGCGGTCCCCAGCTCGTCACTCCACAGGCAGGCCACGTCGACGAAGTCGGCGACACCCAGGATGGCGTCCACGGGAAGCTCACGGGCGTAGCCGACGCCTGCCGCGTCCGTATCGCGGTGGCTGAGCCCGAACGGATGGACGTAGCCGCCGATGCCCCCCTGCTCGTGGACATGCCGGAGCACCTTCGCGTTGTCGGGATAGAGAGCGTGAAGCGCCGTTCCCCGGTAGCCGATGTAGAACGGAGTGATGAGCTCGGTGAGGTTGAGCAGCGACAGATGCGCAAAGTAATTCGGACGATATTCTTCGTTGTAGTACACGACCGTTCGCGGGCCCGTGTGCGGATGTGGATGTCCGAGGAAGTGCTCCAGGTCCTCAACCCTGCTATTGCCGAAGTAGTTGGCGATCATTCCGTTCGCCACGTTCAGGTCCTCGGCCCGGGCCTTGTTCATCAGGTCCGCCGGCGTGATGCGGTAATGCCCGCCGTAGTTCGGGTGAATGTGGTTGTCGCCCGAGTACCACCCGTTGGCGGCCATGTCGATCCAACGGCTCAACTCGACCTCGACCGTCGTCGACTCCCCGGCCCGCACGTTCACGGTCCGGAAAACGGGCTCGTACTCGAAGCCACGCCACACTTCGAGCTTCGCCTCGCCCACGGGCAGCGTGACGGAAAAGCTCCCGTCGGTGTGGAAGTAGTAGTCTTCCGTCACGCTCACGACTCTGGGAAAACTTCCGTCCGGGAAATAGCCGCGCCCGTCGGCGCCCTGGAGATAGATGCGGGACGGGAGCAGCTCACCGTTCGAATCGCGTACGCTGACGCGAACATTTCCGGTCGGCTCCGTCCAGGCGTAACCTTCGATGCGAACCCGCCGAGGCTCGCCGCCGCCCCGTCCGACGGTGTACAGGGAGAAGCCCATCCCCCGATCCGCGGTGCGCTCTTGATCGGGTGTGCCGCCGTTCCGCGCATACACGAGTCGTTCGCCGTCCGGTGACCACGCGGGGAAGTATTCGTCGGAGGTCGAGTGGGTCAGACGTACCGGCTGGATCCCCCTCGCCGGCCTCTCGCTCGGCACCACATACATGTCGTTGTTCCCGGATGCGTCGGTGATGTACGCGACCACACCACCGTGCGGGGCGACGACCGGCTGGGCCTGGTAGTTGGTCTCCAGGCGGATAATCAGCTCCGCCTCTCGCCTGGCCGCATCCCACCTCCAGAGGGAGCCGGTGCCCAACGCGGCCTCGCCTCGCCTCGAGATGAAGACCAGGTCTCCTCCGTTACCGATCCAGTCGCCGTCCATATCATTCCGGCGCGGATCGGCCACAACGGACTCGGCGACACCGCCCTCCATGTCGTACACCCAGATGTCGAACGTGCCGTCGCGCGAGGTGGTGAACAGAATGCGGGATCCGTCCGGCGACCACCGGGGACGGAGGTCCAGGTGTGGGTTATCCGTGATCCGACGTGATTCGCCGGTCTCTCGGTTCACGACATAGATATCGAAATTCCTATCTACGTCGGCGGCATAGGCCACGAAACGACCATCCGGCGACCAGTGGGGTTGGGAGTGATAGCCCGCCCCGGTCGTCAACTGACGCGCTGTGCCACCCTCGACGGGAATGGTCCAGATCCGTCCCTGATACGCGAACGCCAGCGACTCGCCGTCAGGCGACCAGAAGGGATAGGTGGGCGATGCGGTGACCGGGGGTGGATAGTAGCTCTCCATGTACATCTTGCCGGACCCGGTCCTCCCGTTCATGGAGGGGTAGCCACCGATGAAGGGCTCCGGATATGCCAGCCGGTCCTGAGCAGAGACCGGGGCTGCGATCAGCAGCAGGCACACGAAGGGCCCCATTCCCTTTGAGATGCGGCCAGTGGCTTGCGACGACTTCTCCCGCTTCATTTCGGCCTCCTCGTGATACCATCGTGACCAGGCTCACAACTTGTTTCGAGAACGAGGCTTCGGCTAGGACCACTCCCCGAGGAGTACTACCCCTCTCCGATCGACCGAAGGTACTCCCGGTCCCAGGCCGCGATCATGCTCTCCAGCTCGGAGTAGGGGCCGGGCGTGTAGGCCTGTGACGAAATGCCCTTCTGTGCTAGCCCGCTCACGCCCCAGTCCTGCTCGTTGGTCATACTCCAGAACTCGATTGCGCCGCTCGGGTCGAAGCCCGGAGCCGCCATCGCTTCGGGGTGGAAGAGCCAGTCACAGATCACCCGCGACGCGTCCGGCGCCAAGCGCTCGATGCGGTGAATGAGCACGTAGTCGGGGAGCAGGCTCAACAGCATGTTCGGGTAGACCGTGTAGTAGTGAACGCAGTTGAGTGCCTCGCCACTGAGGTCGCCGAGCGAGGGTGCGCACGTCTGCCCGCTCATGGTCATGCTGCCGCCGTCGATCGACATCCGCATGGGACCACCGAGAAACGGACCCTCCTCGAGGTCGTTCGAAGCGTTCCTGAACGGCGTGAGCTTGTTCAGGGCCGGATGGAGGCTCGGACAGTGATAGCACTCCGAGTAGTTCTGAAAAATCAACTTCCAGTTCGCGGGGACGTCGTAGCTGATGCTGTGGGCGATCTCCAACTCGTCCATCGTCCATGAGCCGAATTTGTCCATGAGCGGGGCGAAAGCCTGCTCGAAGGGCTCGGGCTCCTCGGCGAGACTGATGAAGACGCAGCCCTCCCAGACGGCCACCGACACGGACTTGAGTGGGTAGTCGTCTGCGCAGAATGACTCCACCTCGTCCATGAACGGAGCACCGATGAGCGTGCCGTCGAGCGCGTACGTCCAGGCGTGATACGGGCACTGAATGGACTTCGGGAGCTGACCCTCGGGCTCGGTGAGCAGCCGCGTCCCGCGGTGTCGGCACACGTTGTGGTGCGCCCGAACCTCGCCGTCGGAGTCCTTGAGCACGATGACGCTCTCCGACTCGATCTCGCACAGGAAGTAGCTGCCGGGGCCCGAGATCGTGCTCGCGCGCCCGGCGTAGATCCAGCGGTCGAAGAACACATTCCGGGTCTCTGCGTCGTAGACGTCCTGCCCGGTGTAGTACCTCCGGGCGAGGGTCTTGGCGTCCTGGGCGGTGCGAGCCGACATGGTTCTGCCCCTACCGGTAATTCCCGAATCTCAGCTCCACGCCGTAGTCCTTCCCCTTCGTAAACGCGATGATCTCCTGAAGCGTATCGCGGGAAGGTGCCGTCACCCGTAGTTCGTCGCCCTGGATCTGCACCTGGACCTTCTTGTAGCCCTCGGCTTTGATGTCCTTGATGATCTTCTTCCCGGTCTCCTGATCGATGCCCTGCTTCAGACCCAGGACCTGACGGGCGCGGCCCAACGTGCCCATCTCGACGTTGCCCTGATCCAGGTTCTTCAGCGGCACCTTGCGGCGAGTGAGCTTCTCGCGCACGACCTGTAGGAGCTGTCCGAGCCGATACTGGTCATCCGCATCCAGCTTGATCGCAGGGGCCTCACGGTCGAATTCGATCTTGCAATCGGTTCCCTTGAAGTCGAAACGGACAGCGATCTCTTTGATAGCCTGGTTCACGGCGTTGTCGACTTCCTGGAGGTCGACGCCGGTCGTGATATCGAAGGATGCTTTCTTGGCCATGGTCTGCGCGGCTGGGGTGGGGGTTGAGTGGGAAAATCTAACGTGGGATGGCGGGCATACCGACACCAGGCCGGCGACCTTCGCGCTAGAAGCTCCTATTGCGTTTCGGATAGGAGGAACGCCATTCTGTGTGAGACACCACCACCCCCTCCCGCACAGGAGATCTCGTCATGATGCGCCCCCTTCGTTCGACCACGCTCCTTCTGGCACTGCTACTCGGCGGTTGCGCCGCTGACGAGGCAACTCCACCCGCCGAAATGGATACGGCCGCCGCCGAAGCCGACATCACGGCGGCCCTCGAATCGTACGGCCAGGCTGCGCTCGCCGGGGACCTGGACGCGGCTCTAGAATGGCTGACCGACGACGTCCATCTCATGGAGCCCGGGATCATGCTTTCGGGCGCCGGAGTTCGAGAGCTCTTCACCGAGCTCTTTTCCACGAGCAAATTCATCTCCTTTGAGACCCAGCGTCACGGACTCTTCATCCACGAAGGGGCCGCCTATGAAGTCGGTATCTACGACGAAGTCCTCGAGACCGATGGGGAGGAGGAGGTGATAGCGGGTATTTTCTTCCTTCGATGGGAGCTCGGGGATGATGGCCAATGGCGCATGGACCAGATCGTCGCCGGACCGCGTGACGCACCGGAAGGCATGTAGGCCGCCACATTCGTTCTTTGGGCCAGGAAGGGCACCATGAATAAGGCTGTTCTTGCGGTGGCGACGATGGTGTTGATCACCGGGTTCTCGGCTCCAGCCACGGCTGCGCAAAACAGGGCCGCCCTAAGTCCCGAGGAGCAGGCTCGCCGGCAGGCTGAGCGTGAGCGGCGACGGCAGGAGATGATGCGGATGCCGAACCCCATCGCGGCCCTGAACTCGGTGTGGATCGACGAGCTTACGTGGATCGAGGTCCGTGACGAGATCGCTTCGGGCAAGACGACCGCGATCATCCCCACCGGAGGCGTGGAGCAGAACGGTCCCTACTTGGCCACCGGCAAGCACAATTACGTGCTGCAGGGTGCGTGCGACGGCATCGCGAGGGAGTTGGGCAACGCCCTGTGCACGCCCGTTCTCAAGCTCGTCCCGGAGGGCGACCCGGAGAACATTTCCTATCCGGGAACGATCAGCCTTCGGCAAGAGACCTTCCTCATGGTTCTCCAGGACGTCGGCAACAGCCTGAAGAGCCAGGGCTTCACCGACATCATCCTCATCGGCGATAGCGGAGGGAATCAACGCGGCTTGGAGGCTGCCGCCGCCAAGCTCAACGAGCACTGGGCAGGCAGTGGAGCCACGGCCTACTTCATTCCCGAGTACTACAACTACGCCGACGTCGGAAGATACATGGCCGAGGAGTTGGGCTATGTGGAGACCGTGGACGATGGACACCACGATGACTTCTACATCACCTCGCTGATGATGGTGACCAGTCCCGAGGCGGTCCGGTACCATCAGCGCGTCGAGGCGGGAAAGGCCACGATCAACGGGCTGAGCATCACTCCGATCAACCAGGCGCTCGAGGTCGGCCACAAGCTGATGCAGTTCCGGGTGGACGCAACCGTGAAGGCCATTCACGCGGCCATGGGCGGTGAGACTGGAGGCAACCGTGAAGGCCATTCGCGCGGCCATGGGCGGTGAGACGTCCGAAAGGCCATAGAGGCTCGGTAATGGTGCCGACCCTGCTCCTCCTTGTCAGCCTGGCGGCTCTCCCGGATGCCGCGTGGTCGCAGACCGGACAGGAGTCTCTTTCTGCCGTCCCCACGGAGGCCAGCAAGGCTCACATCGGCCCGGCGTCGTCATCCGTCTCCGTGGCCGTGGCCCTCCAACGATACCTCACGGCCTACGCCGATCCGTCGGTTCGCGGACCTGGACCCGGACTGCCGGCGGAGGTGATGGGATCCGCCCCGTGGAGCGGTCCCGCGCTCACGATACCGGCCGACTCGCTCACGGCGGTGATCAAACAGTACTGCGTGATCTGCCACAACGACATCGCGCTCACGGGTAACCTCTCGCTCTCGGACTTCGACGTGGCGTCCGCGCCCGAGATGGCCGAGACGGCGGAGAAGATGATCGTGAAGCTCCGGGCGGGCATGATGCCCCTCCCCGGCGCTCCGCGTCCGAGCCCCGACACCTTGCTGGCGCTGGTCGAAACGCTCGAGACGCTCATCGACGAGGCCGCCGCCCAGGACCCCAATCCGGGCCATCGCACGTTTCAGCGGCTCAACCGGGCCGAGTACGCCCGCTCGATCCAAGACCTTCTGGACCTCGACATCGACGCCGGCGACTATCTCCCACTCGACACGAAGAGCGCCAACTTCGACAACATCGCCGACGTCCAGATGCTGTCGGCGACGTTGATGGACGCCTACCTCCGGGCGGCGAGCGACATCACGCGGCTGGCCATCGGCGATCCCCACGCGATCCCCACTTCGACGACATATACGAACCCGGGCTACGTCACGCAGTGGGATCGCGTGGAGGGCGCCCCCCGTGGGACGCGGGGTGGCATTTCGGTGGTCCACAACTTCCCGGCCGACGGTGACTACGTCTTCAAGATGGCTTTCGAGCACACCACCACCGGGGGATTCTATGGTCGCGTGGCGAAGGACGAGCAGATCGAGGTGTCCATCAACGGCGCGCGGATGGCGCTGCTCGAAGTCGACCGCTGGATGAGCGTGTCGGACCCCAACGGTGTGAACATGGAGACGGAGCCGATCTTCGTGCGGGCCGGACCGCAGCGCGTTTCAGCCGCTTTCATCCGCCGGTCCGAGGGTCCCGCCGACGACCTCATGTCGCCCCACGATTGGTCGTTGGTGGATCGGCAGATCGGGGTCACCGGATACGGGGTTACCGCCCTGGCGCATCTGAAGGATCTGGTGGTGAGCGGTCCCCACAACCCCACGGGTGTCTCGGAGACACCTAGTAGGAGGAAGATCTTCGCCTGTCGCCCGACTTCGCCCGGAGAGGAGGCGGCCTGTGCCGAGGAAATCATCTCCAGGTTGGGAGCCCGGGCGTATCGGCGGCCCCTTGCCGAAAGCGACCTTGCCCCTTTGAGGTCCTTCTACCGGGCCGGAGCGGAGAACGGCGGTTTCGAGGCGGGAATCGGGATGGCCCTCCAGGCGATCCTGGCGGGTCCCGATTTCGTGTTCCGATTCGAGCAGCCTCCGGAGGACTTCGAGGTCGGCGAGAGCTACCGCATCAACGACATCGACCTTGCGTCACGCCTGTCGTTTTTCCTGTGGGCCGCGCCACCGGACGAGGAGCTGGTGAACGTCGCCCGGCGAAATGGGCTCTCGGCGGCGGGAGGCCTGGAAGAGCAGGTACGCCGCATGCTGGCCGATCCCCGCTCCGAGGCCTTGGGCACCAGATTCGCGGCGCAGTGGTTCCGGCTGGATGACCTGGACAAGGTTCATCCGGATCGGCTGATGTATCCCGACTTCCACCAGCAGCTCGCCGATGCCATGCGCCGCGAGACGGAGCTCTTCTTCTACAGCCTCGTCAGAGAAGATCGGAGCATCTTCGACCTCTTCAATGCCGACTACACCTACGTGAACGAGCGCCTGGCCAAGCACTACGACATTCCCGGAATCGCCGGGACCCATTTTCGTAGGGTCGAGCTGGCCGATGATCGGCGAAGGGGTTTGTTGGGTCACGGGAGCATTCTCACCCTCACGTCCCACGCCAACAGGACTTCCCCGGTGCTGAGGGGGAAATGGGTCATGGAGGTCCTCCTGGGCACCCCGCCCCCACCGCCCCCACCCCCCCGCATCACCCTAACTCCCATAGAAAGAGGGTGTTTGGATGTCACCACAGGGAGAGAACCAACTTTTAGTTACTAGTCAACCCAGCTAGGCTAATAATGCTACTGAAATTGACAAACCTTGGCTATCAGGAAGCAGTAATGGAAAAGAAGGGATACTCAAATTGTGGTTGGTGTGGGGAGTTTTTGGCGATACTCGTGCCTGTGCCAACAGATGTGACAAATGATAATTTCGATCTCTGCGATGATTGTGGCCAATATCCAAAGCGCAGGGAAATACTACGGGAATACCAACAAGAGCTAAAAATGAGAAATTTTTGGGAGAGCATCAGGTTAGGGACATTTTCGATTGCATTACT
>JADFRS010000251.1:1201-2916 GCA_022561145.1 Gemmatimonadota bacterium | reverse complement strand
ACTAACGACGCTTCCATTTCTTCCTCTCCGACGGGCTCCCACCAGCCATCCGTGCAGAGGAGAAATGCATCACCGTCCTCCAGGGTGATCACCTCGGACATTGAGGCCACTGGCTGTGGGTGGCGAAAACCTCGTCTGCCGCGAGATTACTTGCCTTTTCACGATTCAGTGAGGGCAGGTGTGGATGTGGGATTGGGTACGTATCGCGGCGTGGAGCACGATTTCCGCGCTGAAGAGTCAACGCGATCTCGCGCTTGAGAACGTCGCGTTGCGCCACCAGCTGATGGTGCTGCAGCGGCGGCCCGCGAGGTTACGGCTCAAGGACCGAGACCGGCGCTTCTGGATCCGCCTGCGCCGCCTCTGGCCTGGTTGGCACCGAGCCCTCGTCCTGGTTCAGCCGGCCACCGTCGTGAAGTGGCACCGCAAGGGGTTCAGAGCCTATTGGCGCTGGAAGAGTCAGCCCACAGGTGGCCGGCCGAGGATCGATGGCGAAGTGCGAGAGTTGATCCGCGACATGTGGCGCTCGAATCCTACCTGGGGCAAGCCGCGCATCCAGGCCGAGCTGCGCAAGATCGGTATCGAAGTCAGCGACTCCACGGTCTTGCGGTACCGGCCAGCTCGTGGCAGTCCGCCCTCTCAGAGCTGGCGTGCGTTCTTGGATAACCACGTCAGGGACATCGTTGCGATCGACTTCTTCGTGGTTCCGACGGCGACGTTTCGCGTCCTCTACGTGTTCCTCGTCATGTCCCACGACCGGCGTCGCATCCTGCACTTCAACGTTACGACCTCGCCTTCGGCCCGGTGGACCGCCCAGCAGGTGCGTGAAGCCTTTCCTTACGATACCGCGCCTCGTTATTTGCTTCGTGACCGTGACGGCATCTTCGGAGCCGATTTCGTCCGGTGCGTCAAGTCGATGGGCATCGAGGAAGTCGTCACAGCCCCCGCCTCGCCGTGG
Organism: Gemmatimonadota bacterium; assembly: GCA_022561145.1. Taxonomy (GTDB): domain Bacteria; phylum Gemmatimonadota; class Gemmatimonadetes; order Longimicrobiales; family Gaopeijiaceae; genus JACZXQ01. Next base: position 1,961 of record JADFRS010000251.1, on the reverse strand, counting down.
CAGAATCCTTATTGTGAGCGCCTGATCGGATCGATCCGGCGAGAGTGCCTCGACCACGTCATCATTCTCAACGAACGGCACCTCCTACGGGTTCTTCGCAGCTACGCGTCCTACTACCATTCGTCGCGAACGCACCGGTCATTGGACAACGACTGCCCTGATCCGCGCCCTGTGGAGCCGCCCGAGATGGGCGATGTGGTAGCCATCGCCCAGGTTGGCGGGCTTCATCACCGCTACACCCGCAGGCTCGCTGCCTGATCCCTCGCCTTCCCGAGGCTGATTGATCCAACCGCCGCGAGCACGTAGCGGGGCTAGCATCCTTACGTGCTCCAATCCCAGTCGTCATGTGCAAAAATCTGAAAAGGCCAAGCAAGATGTCTGCCCCGCACTCGCACCGGCTATGGACAGCCCTTCGACCCCTCGGCGTGCCGCTCTTGGGTCACCCATCGTCTCTCACGCAGTCCCTCGCACCACTCGGATGAGGTTTTCGCCACCCACACCCGGACGAGGTCCGCCGCCACGCGGCCTCCATGAGATCTCGATGAAAAATCCGTGAGAATGTCGGGCTATCCCCGCCGAGCGCGGCGGAGTACTCTGATCGGGCGCACGCGCGCGCCCGTCCCCTCGGCAGGAGGAGTCCGGCATGACCATCTCACGACGCCACGCCATAGCTGTATCCGGGTCCGCACTGGCGGGCCTGTCGATCGGCGGCTTTCATCCAAGGGAGTTGGCGGCTCAGGTCGCCCGACAGGAGCCGGAG
>JADFRS010000251.1:0-1191 GCA_022561145.1 Gemmatimonadota bacterium | reverse complement strand
CTCCCGCTGAACCCCGACGGCTCGGCCCCCGAGCACCCCGAGTCGGCCGCCGGCCCGATCCGGGGCCGCCTCATGTGGAGGACGTCGGACCGCAGGGCCCCGGAGATCGAGTACGACTACACGAAGATGGCGATCCGGGTCGACACGCGCGGGCTTGGCACCAAGCGCGGGACGATGCGGTTCAGCGACATCGAACCCCTGTCGAGGGTTTCGCACACCTTCCTCATGCAGTGCGGCGCACCGGAGCCCACCGGCATCGTAAAGTGGACCGGGGTTCGCTTCACCGACTTCGCGGACATGCTCGGCCTCGTTCCGGGCGCTCACTACTGCCGCTTCACCGCGTCGGACGGCCACTACGTGGACGAGTCCGTGGTGGAGCTGCGGCATCCGCAGGTCATGCTCGTCTGGATGATGAACGACGAGCCGCTCGATCCCCAACATGGAGCGCCCCTGCGTCTCGTCATGCCGTTCCGGTATGGGAATCGGAGCATCAAGGCGATCACCGAGATCATCTTCGGGACGCCGGGGCTGCCGCGGCCGAGGACGGGGTAGGAGGCGACAAGTCGGTCGATGCCCCGAACCGTTCATAAATGCCGAGGGAGCACTCGTTGCGGCTGAGGTAGAGGCGGATTCGGTGTTCCGCGTCCTCCGCAGTGAGACGCTCTTCACGGTCGGACAAGAATACCTCCTAGGCGAGGGAACGGACTTCCACGACATCGGGCCTGACGACGAGCGGTTCCTGATGGTGCGAGCCGCCGCGATGAGCCCTGACTCCGGTGGCGAGGTCAGGATCATCTTGGTCGAGAACTGGTTCACCGAGCTTCGCGAGCGGATGGACGGTAATTGAAGGCTCAGATCCCTTGGCTTCGCGTCTTCGTGGAAGGCGTGGTGATATCGTCGGACTCGAGGCCGAGTGCGTCGATCTGCAGGCCCGCCTTCGGAGCTTGACCGCGACGGACTTTGGTACCCCAACCGGTACCCCAAACTCCCCGGATCTGGTGAAATCTCGGGAGCGCTCGACGGAACAACCGACGGAACAACCGACCACCTAATGCCCAAACTCACAACAACTTAGGCGACCTCAAGAGTACTCAGCGTATAATCAGTAGGTCGCCTCCGCCCCGTCGTTGTCTGTAAACCGGCGGCTTGACGCCGTGGGCCGGGGGAGCGGACTCTGAGTCGATGGTTCGC
>JADFRS010000250.1 GCA_022561145.1 Gemmatimonadota bacterium | reverse complement strand
GCCAGGCTTACCGCGGCTGCGATGCCAAACATCGGAATCTTTTCTCCGATCACACGTCGGGTTTCGGCGAAGCTCCGCGGTGCACTCGAATTGGGACCGCGAAGTCGCCCCAAGGGCCAATAGTCGAGCAGTAGGAGTACGAACGGCAGCGTCACGATGGTGGGTTTGGCCATCATTCCCAGTGCCAGACAAACGAGCGTCAGCGCGTAACGCCTTGTGGATCGGGGCTTCTCGCAGTAACGCGCGTAGGCGAGAAGCGTGAGCATCCAGAAAACACCCGATAGCGTATCCTTACGTTCCGTCACCCAAGCCACAGATTCGACATGTAGGGGGTGAATGGCAAAGACGGCCGCCACGAATCCGCTCTGCCAGTGCTTCCCGGTCATGCGTGAAAGCGCAAAGAAGAGCAAGATGGCGCTAAATGTATGCATCGCTACGTTCGTCAAATGAAAACCGGCGGCATCGAGTCCAAAGAGTTCGTAGTCGAGATGTAACGATAGAATCGTCAACGGAATCCAGTTCTGAAAATTCGATCCAAGGGCATTGAGAAAAGTCGAAATACCCAGGCCGTCGCGGAGATGCGCATTCTGGACGACGTAGATATAGTCGTCGTAACGGACGAACTCGAAATCGTGAACTTGGTAGAAGACCGCGAGACTGGCAGCGGTCAAGAGAAGCGCAATCCAGCCCTGTGTGCGCATTGGCTCAGATTAGCGTGGCCCGAAACGAATCACATCGAATCGCCGAGGCAGAGGTCGGGTCCCTTGACGATTTTCCCATCGCGTACGGCGACCTCGTCGATGATCAGGTCGGCTTCCGCGAAGCCGGCCTCCACGTCTCCGACGCTCCACTCCGCGCCGGGCTCACCCATGGGGAGAGTCCCCTCGGGGGCGTTGGCGAAGTCCTCCTCGGTCCACTTGATGGTGGCGATGTCCCGCCCGACCATCGTGTTGCCGTCGAGACGGGCGCTGGGTCCGTCCGGCCTGAGACTGTCCAGCGGGTTCAACACGAACGGCAAGGGTTCGAGGTCGACCTTGATCGCCTCGATGGCGTCCGCGGCCGTGGTCTCGTCCACCGCCGCGACGGCGAGGATCGGCTCCCCCTCGTAGTGCGGCTCCATGGTGAGACACGCCTCTCCGGGAGCGTCGACCGCCGGTATGTCCTCGGCCGTGAGGATGCCCACGACCCCATCCATGGCGAGTGCCGTGCCGGCGTCGATGCCCCGGACGCGGCAGTGGGGCATGGGGCTGAGCAGGAGCTTGGCGAACAGCATGCCGTCCACCCTGAAGTCTTCCGCATACTTGGCCCGACCCGTGATCTTCGCGCGGAGATCGGGAGGGGCGATGTCCTGTCCTACCAGTTTCTCGGCCATGATGCCCCCCTAAGCCCGCCGCCGGGCATACTCGGCTGCCCGCATGGCGGAAGTCAGGATCTTGTTGTAGTCGGCGCAGCGGCAGAGGTTGCCCGAGAGCGCGTGCGCCGCCTCTTCACGTGTGGGGTTCGGGTTGGCCTCGACCATGGCCACCATGCTCATGATGAAGCCGGGTGCGCAGAAGGCGCACTGGAAACCACCCTCGTCCAGAACGGCCTCCTGGACCGGGTGGAGCGTGCCGTCGTCGCTCTCCAGCCCCTCGATGGTCGTGATCTCCTGCCTGCGGACGGTGTGCGTCAGGACCGAGCATGAGTAGCTCGGCACGCCGTCGATCAGCACCGTGCACGCTCCGCACTCCGCTCGATCGCACCCGAACTTGGTGCCCGTGAGCCCGAGCTTGTAGCGGAGGGTCATGGCCAACGTCTCCTGCGGCAGCACGTCTACTCGACGCTGCTGACCGTTCACGTTGAGCGTCACCAGCCGCTCCACCGAACCCTGAACCGGCAGGGCACCCAAGAGCGGTGTCGACCCTCTGAACAGATAGCCCACCGACGAGGTCGTCGCCCCTGCGGCGATGACACCCATGATGAACTTTCTTCTGGAGACCGTGCGCTCCGGAGTGCCGATGATCTCGACGTCGCTCATGGAGCTTACCCCCTTACATCAATACAACGGAAGAAGAACTGGCCCCCCCACCGGCCAGGGGAGGAAGATACGCGGGCAGCCCGCTGTGGGCGAGTACAGTCGATCTCCCCCTGAAACCTTTCGCCGGGGTCCGAGCGTATTAGAATTATCGAGGCGATCGCAACCTTCGAAACGCGAGCGACGTCGAACAGGTACGTAGAGAAGTTGTTTGGAGCCCGTTCGGGTGGTGGATGCCATGTTGTCTTGGTTGCCAGCGGTGATTTTGGCTGTCGTCCTCGGAGGTTTCGGCCTCCGGAGGTGGTGGGTAAGGCGCAAGCAGAGTTTGATCGCCGCCCGACGTGTGGTGGAGCGCCCAAACTCCTTCTACGCGTCCAAGGGCGTCCAGGACCAAGAGGACGAAGAGTGGTGGCGCCGCATCAGGCTCGAACGTCTCCATGAAGTGAACCGGGAGTACGTCGAGCGCCTCCTCCGCCAGATCGACGGTGCCGGCGTCGACACCCTAAATCGGGAAGAGCGCGCCCTGGAGATAGTCCGGGAGGGTCAAGCCCACCGCGGTGCGCCGGATCGGGAGCTGCTCTAGGAATTCGGCCCCCGGAATCCTCTAATCCCTGCGGTTGAACAGCCCGCCTCGGAAGGGTTGATCCAGCACCAGCCTGATCCGCTCCGTTCCCAGCGGAACGGGTGTTGGGAGGCGTCCATAGACCTCGCCGGGCGTGACCCTGAAAATCTCGCCATCCTTATCGGTGATGCCGATCAGCAGGTAGCTGCCGTACAATTGCCGGCCTTGCAGGATATCCTCCAAACCGATCGCGATGGTCTGCGGAGGCACCAGCGGCGATTCGACGCGCCGGGCCACCACTGCCTTGGTGCCGGGGTCCACCAGAATCAGCACCAGGCGAT